>NZ_JBHVFF010000142.1:0-20960 GCF_042801895.1 Streptomyces sp. NPDC057543
GGGTCCGGTACCTTCGGGCCCCGTCCGGCGCACCCGGCTCAGACGGTACGGGCGTCGGTCGCCACCGCCGCGGGTGCGGCCGGCTCCGCGCCGGTCCCCTCGATATCCGCGAGATCGCGGTCCCTGGTCTCCCTGGCGCAGACGACCGCCACTACGGTGATGAGCGCTGCGGCGATGACGTACAGCGAGATGGGCACGGAGCTGTCGAAGTCCGCGAGCAGCGCGGTGGCGATCAGCGGCGCCGGAGCACCGGCCGCGACGGACGAGAACTGCGCCCCGATCGACGCGCCCGAGTACCGCATCCGGGTCGCGAACATCTCCGAGAAGAAGGCCGCCTGAGGCGCGTACATCGCACCGTGGAAGACGAGCCCGACGGTCACGGCGAGCAGCAGACTTCCGAAGCTCCGGGTGTCGATCAGCGCGAAGAACGGGAACATCCACAGCCCCACGCCGATCGCACCGACCAGGTAGACGGGCCTGCGCCCGACCCGGTCCGACAGTGCACCCCACATAGGAATGACCGCGAAGTGGATGGCCGAGGCGATGAGCACCGCGTTGAGGGCCGTCTGCTTGTCCAGATCCGCTGCGGTGGTCGCGTAGACGAGGATGAACGCCGTGATGACGTAGTAGCTGATGTTCTCCGCCATCCGGGCGCCCATGGCGATCAGCACATCGCGCCAGTGGTGCCGAAGCACGGCGACGAGCGGCATCTTCTCGGCGACCGCGGCGGCCGCCTTGCGCTCCTCGGCCTGCGCCAGAGCGGCCTTGAACACCGGCGATTCATCGACAGAGAGACGAATCCACAAGCCGATGATCACCAGGACCCCGGAGAGCAGGAACGGTATGCGCCAGCCCCATGCTCCGAAGGCCGAGTCCGACATCAGCGCGGTGAGCGCCGAGAGCACCCCCGTGGCCAGCAACTGCCCGGCCGGCGCCCCCGTCTGGGGCCAGGAGGCCCAGAACCCGCGCCGTTTGGCGTCCCCGTGCTCCGACACCAGCAGTACGGCCCCACCCCACTCACCACCGAGGGCGAAGCCCTGCACCAGACGCAGGACGGTGAGCAGCACGGGAGCGGCGGCACCGATCGTGGCATGCGTCGGCAACAGCCCGATGGCGAACGTCGCTCCGCCCATCATCAGCAGACTGAGCACCAGCAGCTTCTTGCGGCCGAGTCGGTCGCCATAGTGCCCGAACACCAGAGCACCGAGCGGCCGGGCGGCGAAGCCGACCGCGTAGGTGAGGAACGAGAGCAGAGTGCCGACCAGCGGTTCGGAGTCGGGGAAGAACAGCTTGTTGAAGACCAGCGCGGCAGCTGACCCGTACAGAAAGAAGTCGTACCACTCGATGGTGGTCCCGATGAGACTTGCTGCGACGATGCGCTTGAGCGAGCGGGTGGTCGGCGGGGCGGATGCCGAGGCAGCCATGAACACCACTTCCGGGCGGTTGGCGGGGACGGTTTCGTGTCGCCACACCGTAGGAATGGGCAGGTCAGAGGCACATGTGGCGGGACACCATAGTTCTCGGGCCGGGTGTGCGCGGGGCCACCATGACAGGCGCGTCGAGACTGCTTCGAGGAACGTATTGAAGGCCGGTAGGCGCCTGTCAGGATTGCGCTACTAGGCATGGTTTATTGCCCTGGTGCTGACTCCCGTGCTGGTTTGGTGCTGACCTGAAACCGCATGTCAGCACCCTTGATCACCTGTCCCGTGCTGACTTGGTGCTGACTACGCAGCGTTGAACTTCGGCATTTTGGAGGGGGGCCTGGCTGTGGGGCTGGGCAAATCCGGGGCGCGGTGGGAGTGAGGTCGTGGCGTTGTCCGCTGCCGTGGCACGGTACGGGCAGGCGCACGGGATTCCTGAGTTCACCACTGAGGAACTCGATCTGTCCGGGTTCGACGATCCTCGGCGGGCCGCCGAGATGCTGGCCTTCGCGGGGATGGGGGTAGCCAACACTCCCGGGTACATCGGGCAGCCCGCCGGGCCCGGCACCCAGGTGTACTTCCTGCTCGACGACCCGAAGGTGCCGAGCGCCGAGCTCGATCCGGTCGCTCTGCCGCGCGTGCTCATGGCCGGGGTCTCACTCATCGGGCGGTCGCCGCGGCAGGCCGTCACGGGGTACTTCGAGCACCACGGGGTGCCGCAGCGCGTGGAAGGCGACCGGCTGATCGCCGATCTGCCGACCGGGAACGCCGCCGCTGTCTCCTTCGACCGGATGGGGCGGATCGGCAACATCCGGCTCACGGTCAGCGGCTGACCCGGGGCAGTGCCGTTGAGCGTTTCCTCGGGACGCCGGCAGTACCGTCGCCTCAACCGTGGCGGCGACCGTCAGGCAGACGACACTCCATCGCAAGGCACTCGGCAGCCGAGCGCATCACGCCCCACAACCGGCGCCGAGATCGGTACGAGCGGTTGAGGCAGTCGGTGCGCTCGTCGTGCCCGTGACGGATGGCCTACGGCCTGCGATCATCGGCGAATGAGCAAGGACGGGGAACCAGCGGCACTTCGCCGGATGCTGGGTGGCATCACTGCCTCGCTCGGCGACCGGAACACACACAAGACGCTGACCGAGACCTTCACTGTTCTCAGCATGCCGCCGACCGATGAAGGGTCAAAGCGCGAGCGGGTCGAGCGCAGTTTCGCCCAGGTGCCGGACAGTGATCTTCTCCAACTCGCCGAGCGCTTCCTACAGACACAGGACGTCGACGCTGCGACCTGTATCCAGCTCCAGGACGTGCTGTGGGCCGAGGCGTCCCCGCCGGAGATACCCATGCGGACCCGCCGGGAGATCGCCCGAGCCCTCGACCCGACGGTCTTGGTGCAGCACCCGGCCCGGTTCATGAAGATGCTGGACCGCTTCTGGGCCATCAACGACGACCCGTTCTCCGAACTGCTCTCCCCCGGCCAGGGGAGGATCCTGCGGTCTCGTATCGAGCGGCACTTCATCCGTAATCCGGACTGGTCGACGGAGGAGCTTTTCGAGGCGCTGGGCGCGTTCGAAGCAAGCGATGGCAGGTTTGCCCGCTTCATCGAGGCAGCCGTCGCCGGCGATGTCCTGCTGGACGAGTCTGTCCAGCGCCTCCTGGCCGAGATGATCAACGAGCACCTACGCACCACGGGCAGCGAACTAAGGGAGATGGGCACGAAGGACGGTTACCCCCGTCTGGCCCTGGTCCCCAGCCAGCTTGCCCACACGCGGCGCCTGAAGAACGTTGTCTTCGCCTCGCTCAGGAAGCCGGACATTCGTTTCCGCTCCGCTGTGGACAACGACATCGAGGTCGTCGGCGGCGACGCCCTGGTCTACGACCGCTCGGTCGGCGATGAGGGAATCCGCTGGCGCGACCTGCAGTCCTGGTGGCAGGGGGAGCAGCAGATCCCCAACGACACCGAAGCCAAGAACACCCTCTACGCCAGGCTCCACAGCAGCTTGCCCGATAATTCTCCCGGGCAGCGGAACCTCTTCGGCAGTTACCACCGCGTCATCGGAGCAGCGGTCTACGACATGCCCGCGCTTCTACCCGAGGTCTGGCTGCACTGGGACCCCAAGACGGTCAAGCAACGAGGTCCCCAGGCTCTCCTGCGTTTCCGGATGGACGTTCTCCTCCTGCTGCCCCACGGGCAGCGGATCGTCCTCGAAGTCGACGGATCACAGCACTACACCCGCGACCACGGCCGGACCCCCGACACCGCCAAGTAAGCGGACATGGTGGCTGGCGACCGGGACCTCAAGCTCAGCGGGTACGAGGTGTACCGCTTCGGACACGATGAGCTGCGCGATGCACTCTCAGCGCACGCTCTGCTGAGCCGGTTTCTCCCTGAGCTCTTCCAACGCCACGGGGTCAGCCTCCAGGAGCGTGGACGACAGCTGCACAGAGGCTGTGAGACCACTTCGCACAACTGCGGCGGCCAGGCTGCCGTGTACGAGACCTGGAACGCCGCTTGGCCCGACTCGCGGAACGCCACGCCCCGCAGCTGCTCGCTGTGGTGGGCATCGGCCCGGATACGGCCGCCACTCTGCTCATCACCATGGGGGACAACTCGGAGCGCCTCGGCAGTGAGGCATCGTTTGCCGCGCTGTGCGGAGTCAGCCCCGTCGAGCGCTCCTCGGGCATCCGGCAATACCGTCGCCTCAACCGCGGCGAACGGCAGGCAAACGCCGCCCTGCACCGGATCGTGCAGACCCGCCTGCGCTGCGACCCGCGCACCCAGGAGTACTACGAACGCCGCATCAAGCAAGGCAAGACCCGACGCGAAATCGTCCGGTGCCTCAAACGCTACGCCGCCCGCGAGGTGTTTCACCTGGTCATGGCCATGCAGTCATGACCCCCGTCATAAGGGCTATGTGAGAGCAGACGAGACGACGGAGCCTCGCCGGGGAGCGGCGGGGCTCCGCCGCGTGGTGTTGCGACGGCCTGCCGTGCTCGGGCTGGACCCGTGCCACTCCGGCTTTCTGTCGAGCCGGGCGATGTCGGCGAGGCGCGGACACTCGACCGTCTACAGCCCATCGCGTTGGACGTCACGCCGTGGCCGCGTCCGGATGCCGAGTGCTCGCCCGAGCAGCTGCACTGCCACCGTCCGTGCCGGTGCGACGGGGTGCGTTGGACCATCCCGGGCTGGCCCTACCAGGTCGCGGCGGCCCAGGGCGGTGGACGCTCCTCGTGGACTGGGCCGCTGGACGCGGTGCGATTGGGGCCCGAGGACGATCCCACCGAGGTCACCGCCGCCCAGATCCGCGACCTTGTCGCCCGCCTGGAGAGGGCCGGGCAATGACGCCCGGGCGACTTGCCCTTTTCTGCGATACTTTTCCTAGACTGTCCGGTTTGGATCAGGCCGGATAAGGGAGCGCTGTCCGGTGCCGTGCATCGCAAGGCGGAGGAAGGAGTCATGGCGACTGACGACAACGCGGCGAGGAGCCGTGCCGGGGCACGCGAGCCCGGCGTGATCCAAACGAAAGGCCCTAACCCCGAGCGTTAGAAGGCGATGACGGCGGTGGGAGATCGGTTCCTGGGCGATTCGGTCGAAGACGTCGAGGGGATGGTTCACGCCGCGCTCGCCGCAGCGCCCCTACCCACGGCGGTGATCGCGCTCGAGGCCCCGGCCCCGTCACGGATCCTGCTCGCGTCGAGGAGCCTGGGAGACCTGCTGGGACGACACGAGGAAGGGCTCGTCGGGCAACGTCTGACCGATCTCGTCGAGCTTCACTCCGGAGAGGACGATCCACTGCGGGCGCTGGCTGGAGGTGAGGACGCCTCCGCCGTCTGCACGGTGGCGCAGTGGCCGGACGACGTCCCCCTGGTTCTGGAGTTGAAGGCGGCCCGCCTGCCGGGCGAGCGTGCTCTGGCCGTCGTACAGTTGTATGACCAAACCGAGCGAGAGCAGGCCCAGCGATCGCTGCGGGAGAACCTCCGCTGCCTGCAGGACATCGCGGACTACTCGTCGGCCCTCGTCTACGCCAAGGACCTCGACGGCCGCTACCTGCTCATCAACAGGCAGTTCGAGCAACGATTCGGCCTCCAGCGCGAGCAGGTGCGGGGAAGGACTGACTTCGACCTCTTTCCCCGCGAAGCAGCCGTCACGTACACGGAACACGATGCCGAGGTACTCGCCAAGGGCAGGCCGATCGAGATCGAGGAACCCACGACGGACATCGCCGGCAGCTGGCTGTCCCTCAAGTTCCCGTTGCTGGACGAGTCGGGGCGGCCATACGCCATCGGCGGTATCTCCACCGACATCACTGATCGCAAGCGGGCCGAAGCCGCCGCCGAGGAGGCACGCGCCGAAGCCGAGCTAGTCAAGACCGCCCTGGCCCTCCAGCACAGCCTGCTGCCTCACGGACTGCCCGAGCACATCGCCGTCGAGGTCGCGGGCCGCTATCTGCCGGCCGGTAACGCCGAGCCCGGCGGTGACTGGTTCGACGTGATCCCGCTCTCCGGCGCCCGGGTCGCACTCGTTGTCGGCGATGTGGTCGGGCACGGCATCCGCGCGTCGGCCGCCATGGGCCAGATGCGCATGGCGGTCCGCACCCTCGCTGACGTCGATCTGGCCCCCGACGAGCTGCTCGCACACCTGGACGATATGGTCATCCGGCTCAGCACCGGTTCGAAATCCGAAGCGGACACGCCCACCGGCGATCTCGGCGCCACGTGCCTGTACGCGGTCTACGACCCGGTGTCCGGCCGGTGCTCAGTCGCCAGCGCAGGCCATCCGCCCCCCGCTCTGGTGAGCCCCGACGGCATGGTGGAGATCCTCGAGGTGCCCACCGGCCCTCCCTTGGGCGTGGGCGGGTTTCCGTTCGAGTCAATCGAACGCGTTGTGCCCGAGGGAAGCGTTCTCGTGCTATACACCGACGGGCTGATCGAGGCCACCGACCACGACGTCGACCTCGGCCTGCGGACCCTGTGCACCGCCCTCGACGATGCCGCTCCCTCGCTCGAGACCACCTGCGACCTCGTCCTGAGGGCGCTGCTTGTGGACTTGCCGGCCGACGATGTCGCGCTGCTCATCGTTCGTACCCACACTCTGGACGCAGAACAGGTCGCCAGCTGGCCCATCCCCGCCGATCCGGCCGTCGTCGCCGCGGCCCGATCGTGGGCGACCGACCAACTCCACGCATGGGACCTGGACGAGCTGGCCTTTGTCACCGAACTCGTGGTCAGCGAGCTGGTGACCAACGCGATCCGCTACGCGGCTCCGCCCATCCAGCTGCGGCTCATCAAGAACCAGACCCTGATCTGCGAGGTCTCCGACGCCAGCAGCACCGCACCGCACATGCGCCGGGCGCGCATTTTCGACGAGGGCGGGCGCGGCCTCATGCTGGTCGCCCAACTCACCGCGAGCTGGGGCACGAGGCACACCGGCATCGGCAAGACCATCTGGGCCGAGCAGCCCCTTCCCGAGGAAAAGACAGGGCCCCGACACTCGGTCGGTGTCATGGACGACGATAATCCGTGACTCGGCGTCCGGGGCGCGGCGGATCAAGGCGGGACCACTCCGAAAATGAAACATGAGCCTTAAAGGCAATACCGGTAACTTAGGGCGTTGTTGTCCGCTTGCCCCGTTTGGGTTTGGTGGCATTGACGATGGTGATGACTGGGGCGCGTGGGTGGTCTGCAACGTGGTGGGCTGCGCGTTTGAGGGGCCAGCTGGCGATTTTGCGTTTGATGACGCGGGGGTTGGATCGGCGGCGCCGTGGTGGCAGGAGGCGCTCGAGGTGTTCAGTGTGGGTGGCTTTGATTGCGCGGGTGACTCTGCCGGGGGGAAAACGCCGCCTGGTCGGTGACCTGGCGGCGCACGACGCGCAGTGAGCGGGTGAAGGAGATCCGGTCGGGATCGTGATCGCCTTGTCGTGCGGCCTGGTGGATCAGGTGTCGGATGGCGTGGTGGACGAGCAGGAAGCCGAAGAGTTCCTGCTCGGCTCCCTCAGGGTGCTGTGAACGCAGCACCAGGCGTGGCCCACCAAGGTGCGTCTTGATTTCGTCGAGGGTGGACTCGAACTCCCATCGCTGGGCCTAGAGGGCGGCCAGTTCCGCGGCTGGGGCCTTGCCCGGGTCGAGGATCGTGGTGATGAGGCGGTAGACACCCTCGTGGCCGGCGATGGTGTACTCCACCGCGCGTACCGGCACCCCGCGACGGGTGTGGTGGATGTAGCTCCGGTCGAAGATCTCCGTGAGGTAGGAGCCGTCCGGCAGTTGCTCGACCACGGGCAGCACCAGGTCTTTGCGGACTCGCCACAGCAGGTCCGCCCCAGTTGCCGCGTCTGTACGCCACAGGTCCACGCCGTAGAAGCCACGGTCGGCCAGCAGCATCATCCCCGGCCGCAGGGACGGCAGGACCGCCCGGGCCAGAGTCTGCTCTCCGGTGCGCAGAGCACCGATCGCAGCGTCGAAGACGGCATGGGTGCCGCACTCCACCAGAACGACCATGCGCAACTGCGGGCAGCCGACGGTCTGTCGGACCGGGTCGCAGTCGGGGTGTTCCTCCGCCCGCGCGGACGCCGACCTGGTGCTGTCCACCCTCGAGTACGCCCTCGCTTCACGCGAGGTCGAGAACGACGGTAGTTCTGCGCCCCGGCGACGCGGCACTGGTCGCCAAGGGCGAGACCGGTCGGTACTGGGCACCGGAGTACGCCCGCATGTTCGCCGTCTACGGTTCCAACCCCGAGGGGGAGACCTCGGACTACCTCGACTACCGGGACATCGCGGAGGCCACCGGTAGATGACCGGCCGACCCGCCCCCGGGCGCAAGCGGCCCGGGGGCGGACAGGGGTGGCGCTGGGCGGCTGCGCGGTGGGCACGGCGCTGATCGTGTCCGGGCACGCAGTCCGGGCCGAGTGTGCCCGCACGCGCAGGGGCCAGCGCGGCGAGCCGGCCGAATCCAGCCGCGGTCACCGCGACGGGGTCCACCTGGGCGAACACATCACACGGGGTCCACTCGCCCGGAGCACGGAAGCAGCCGGCGAATGGTTCGAACGGACAGCCCAACCGGGCCAGTACCCCCTGGTCCCAGCGGCGCACCCACTCGGCAATAGCGGTAAGGGAGTTGTGGCCCGCGCTTGTCATCACGCACACCCCCACCGCGAGCAGCGTCGTCAGCGGGAAGCACGCTCCGCGAGGTCACGCGGATCGGGACCCTCGCCACAGCGTCCATCAGTCCCGGTGGCACCACTCTCCGACCAGGTCGACATCGCCCGGCTGTCCTCCCGCGAGCGCCAGTTCAGCCTGGTGGACGAGTTGGCCTGGGAGTCTCGAAGGCAGGCCAGGCCCTGGGGGCGGCCGACGGACACGGAAGGCAGCGCAGGTAGTCGCGTAGTACCGCGGTACTACGTGCGCGGCGTAGTTCAGCCTCCCGGTACCACCGGATCGGGATGATTCGGCGCCTAGCGTTGCCGGTGTGGCGTCGGAAGCGACGGACGCCGGAGGCCGAAAGGAAGAACGCGAATGATCGACGCACGGCAGTTGACCAAGAGGTACGGCGAGAAGACGGCTGTCGACGGTCTGGACTTCGTCGTGAAGCCGGGCACGGTGACCGGCTTCCTGGGGCCCAACGGCGCGGGCAAGTCCACGACGATGCGCATGATCGTCGGCCTCGACGCTCCGACGAGCGGCTCCGTCACCGTGAATGGCCACCACTACGCTCGCCACCAGGCACCGCTCCAGGAGGTCGGTGCTCTCCTGGAGGCGAAGTCGATCCACCCGGGCCGCTCGGCGTACAACCACCTCAGGGCCCTCGCGCTGACTCACGGCATTCCGGGCCGCCGGGTCGACGAGGTCATCGACCTCGCCGGACTGGGCAGCGTGGCGAAGAAGCGGGCCGGCGCCTTCTCCCTCGGGATGGGCCAGCGGCTGGGCATCGCGGCGGCGCTGCTGGGCGATCCGCAGACGGTGATGCTGGACGAGCCGGTCAACGGGCTGGACCCGGAGGGTGTGCTCTGGATCCGCAACCTGCTGAAGACGCTCGCCGACGAGGGCCGGACGGTGTTCGTGTCCTCGCACCTGATGAGCGAGATGGCTCTGGTCGCGGACCACCTGATCATCGTGGGGCGCGGGCGGCTGCTGGCCGACACGACCGTGGCAGACCTGATCCGCGAGGCGGGCGGCGACACGGTGAAGGTGGCGACGCAGGACCCGGCGCGGCTGCGGGACGTGCTGACGGGGCCTGGTGTCGACGTCACTGGCCGGATCGGCTCCGAGGAGCTGCAGGTGACCGGGCTGGCAGCCCGCGAGATCGGGCTGAAGGCCGCGGAGCACGGAATCGCGCTGTTCGAGCTGAGCGCGCGGACCGTGTCGCTGGAGGAGGCATTCATGGACCTGACCAGGGATGCCGTGGAGTACCACGGCTCCACGACCGGTATCGAGACCCTCGGGAGGCCCGCATGAGCACCCTCACCGCAACCGCCGAGGAACCCCGGACCACTCTCGCCCGCCCCGCCTACCGGGTGACCGGACGGCGCGTGCTCTCCTCCGAATGGGCCAAGCTGTGGTCCCTGCGCTCGACCTGGATCACCCTGGGCCTCGGCCTGCTGTTCCTGGTCGCGTTCGGCCTCATCGCCGCGAGCCGCTACAAGTCGGGGATCAACTCCGGCCACCTGGACCGGGACTTCGCCGATTCGACCGCCGTGAACCTGTCCCTCTTCGGTACGAACTTCGCCCAGCAGGCCCTGGGCGTGCTCGGCGTGCTGGTCACAGCGGGCGAGTACTCGACCGGCATGATCCGCTCGACACTCGCGGCGGTGCCCCGCCGGCTGCCCGTCCTGTGGTCCAAGGCGGCCGTGTTCGGGCTGGTCGCGCTGGCGTTGGGGACCGTCGGTGCGTTCGTCACCTTCTTGGTCGGGAGCGGGATCGTCTCGGGCACGCCCGCGGCCATGGGCCTCTCGCACGCGGGTGTGCTGCGGAGTCTGCTGGGCGCCGGGCTGTATCTCGGCCTGGTCGGGGTGATCGGCGCCGCGCTGGGCGCGCTGCTGCGGTCGGTGGCCGGCGGGATCTCGGTGCTGGTGGCCACCCTGATGCTGATCCCGGGACTGATCTCCCTGCTGCCGAGCTCCTGGCAGGACGACATCAGCCCCTACCTGCCGTCCAACGCGGGAGAGTCGATGTTCGCGCTGACCCACGACTCCACGACCCTGTCGCCGGCCGCAGGGCTGCTGGTCTTCCTCAGCTGGACGGCAGTGGCGCTGGCGGGCGCGGCGTACCGGCTCACGCGCAGCGACGTCTGACGCCTGCACCATGGACAGGTGACGTCTGTGACCACCGATGACATCAGCGGCATGGGACCGCTGGTCGCCCGTCTGTCCCGGGGCGGCCAGCGGTTGCGGCAGGCGGACCGGACACATCCGTGGGTGCTGGACACCGCGGTCGTGGTCCTGGTCTTCCTGATGTTCTGCCTGCCCGACCTGCTTCACGGCGGTGTGGACGACGGTGACGGCCCGCGCCGGTTCCGGCTCGCCTTCACCCGGGTGCCCCTCGCGGGAATGCTGGCACTGCAGGCCGGACTGGTACTGCCCCTGCTGTGGCGGCGGCGCAAGCCCGTGGCGGCCTTCGGTGTCATCGCCGCGGTGTTCGTCCTCCAATGGTCCCTGGGCGCGGCGCTGCGCGCGGACGTCGCCCTCTTCGTCGCCCTGTACAGCCTGGCCCTGCACGGGCAGCTGCGGCAGCTGCCGTGGGCCTGTGCGGCGGTGGCGGGCGCCATGGTGCTGGTCGCGGTACGCGCGTCCTCAGCCGTGTCCGTCTGGGACGCGCTGTTCTTCCTGCTGAGCACGGCGACCGCGGCCCTCGCGCTCGGCCTGATGGTACGCATCCGCCGGGCCCAGCTCGCCGGACTGCGGGAACGGGCAGCCCGGCTGGAGATCGAGCGCGACCAGCGCAGCAAGCTGGCCACGGCCACCGAACGCACCCGTGTCGCCCGTGAGATGCACGACATCGTCGGCCACAACCTGTCCGTCATCATCACGCTCGCCGATGCCGGCGCCTACGCCACCGACATCGCTCCCGAACGCGGCAAAGAGGCCCTCCAGCTTATCGGCGATACCGGCCGACAGGCCCTCGGCGAGCTGCGGCGCGTGCTCGGCGTGCTACGCGAGGCGGCGGACGGTCCCGAACTCAGCCCACAGCCCGGCATCGCGGACATCGAAGCGTTGTGTGCCAAGGTGCGCGCCGCCGGTCTTGAGGTCATTTACCGGACCTCCGGCGACGTGGACGCCCTGAACAGTGGCGTGCAGCTGACGGCGTATCGCATCGTCCAGGAAGCCCTCACCAACACCCTGAAGCACACCGACACCGACACCCGGGTGCACCTGGCGATCCTCGTCGAGGACAGTCGGCTGAACATCCGGGTCCAGGACACCGGCCCGGCCACACCCTCCGGACCGCCGAACGAGGAAGGACACGGCCTGGTGGGCATGCGGGAGAGAGCGGCTCTGTACGGCGGGACCGTCAGCGCAGGGCCGACCGGCGGCGGAGGATGGAGCGTCGAGGCCGTACTCGACCTCACACCCCAAGGCGGTGACCGATGACCACCGTGCTCATCGTGGACGACCAGCCGCTGCAACGCTACGGCTTCCACATGCTCCTGGACTCCGTCGCCGAGACCGACGTCGTCGGTGAGGCCGCCCACGGCGCCGAGGCCGTCCGCAAGGCCGCCGAACTGCGCCCGGACGTGGTCCTGATGGACGTCCGCATGCCGGGCATGGACGGCATCGAAGCCACCCGCCACATCGTCGCCGCCGGCGACCGCTCGCGCATCCTCGTGCTTACCACCTTCGACCTTGACGAGTACGTCCATGCCGCCCTCCGCGCCGGCGCCAGTGGCTTCCTCCTCAAGGACGCGCGCCCCGAAGAACTCCTCGCCGGCATCCGCGCCGTCGCCGCCGGTGACGCCGTCATCGCGCCCGCTCTCACCCGCCGCCTCTTGGACGAGTTCGCCCGCTACGTCCCCGCCCACCGCCAAGACTCCGCCGAGGATCCGAGACTCGGCTCCCTCACCGACCGCGAACGCGAGATCCTCGTCGCCGTCGGCAAGGGCTGGACCAACGGCGAGATCGCCACCCGCTTCGTCCTGTCCGAGTCCACCGTTAAGACCCACGTCGGCCGCGTCCTCGCCAAAATCGGCGCCCGCGACCGCATCCAAGCCGTGATCTTCGCCTACGACCACGGCCTCGCCCGGCCCAACGTGGACTGAACCGAGGAGCGGCGGCCTGCTTGCACCAACCGCGCGGCAGCGTACCGCCGCCAACGCCTCGCACCAGCTGGATGGCTTCTCGCCAGGCCGCGGCCTCGTGGTCTGGTGGTCAAGGCCCTGGGGTGGTGTGTCTGCGCTGTGCTCCTAATACGTGGCATCGCCGTCGAGGTGCTGCTGCTGACCGACGTTGCGGGCTCGGAAATAAACGTAAGCTCGGAACATCGGCTGTGGACGTTGCTGCTGTGGAATCCCTGGTTCCTGGTCGGTGGTCTCGTCTTTGGTTTGGCCGCACGGAGGTCCCGGACGCACGGATAGCCTGAGTAGCGGCGTCGCCTGACGACGCGTTGGGAATGCGAACGGGGTGTCCAAGATCGTGGCGTGAACGACGAACTGGACACCCTGCTGACCGCGCTGTACGTGAAGATCGACGACGAACTGGAGACCAACCGATGGATGGGCAGGCCGCCGAAGCTCGCTGATGCCGAGGTGGTCACGCTCGCGGTCGCGCAGGCCCTGCTGGGGTTCCACTCCGAGGCACGCTGGCTGCGGTACGCGAGGCAGCACCTCGTGCCAATGTTCCCGTACCTGCCACAGCAGTCCGGGTACAACAAGCGCCTCAAGACAGCATTGCCGCTGGTCAAGAAGGCAATACGGATGCTGGCGGTGGATACGGACTTCTGGTTCGACAACCACTGGATCGTCGACTCGACGCCGGTGCCGTGCGGGATGTCGCGTCCGACGGTGAAACGCTCGGAGATGGCGGGCTGGGCCGGATACGGGTACTGCGCCTCCCACTCGCGGTTCTTCTGGGGCCTGCGCCTGTACCTGGTCTGCACCCCCACCGGCATGCCGATCCTGTGGGCGCTCGCCAACCCGAAGATGGACGAGCGCGAGGTCTTGCAGGCCATGCTCGACGTCTCGGGACAGAACGCTCTTTCAGATCCGCCGTGGGCAGGAGCCTGTCTCCACTGCCTGCAGCACCAGTATCGAGAGGTCGTCCTCGACCGGCCCCACCCCGAAGTCGTGCGCCGCCCGCCGTACATGCTCCGCAAGTGCCCTCGCACCCAGCCCCATACCCTGTCTGAGCACATCGGCCAGACCATCGCTGTCGTCCAACTGCCAGTTTCCACAGCGGCGTTCGGTGACACCATCGGTCACACACAACAGTGTCTCGCCGGGCGCGAGGTTGAAGGTACCGGCCTGGAATTCGGCTCCCTCATCGATGCCGAGCAGCATCTGGGGTTCGGAGGCCGGTTCCACTTTGCCATCGGCGAACAGGTGCAGTGGCGGAGGATGGCCTGCGCTGGCGACCGTGCAGCGGGCGCCAGCCATTTCCGGGGAGACGGTCAACTCCCCATACAGCAGGCTCAGGAAGCGGGGGCCCGTCTGCTCGCCGCCGAGCGTGAATGCCTCGGCGCTCTCCTCTGCCATGGCGACGTTCAGCCGGCCGAGCACAGACTCGACGCCATGGCCCTCGCGCGCCAGGAGTCTCACCAGGTGCCGGGCCAGGCCGGTGATGGACATCGCCTCCGGGTCCTTTCCCTGTACGTCGCCGAGCAGGAAGCACCAGCGACTCTTGCCCATCGGGAAGATGTCGTAGAAGTCTCCGCCGACAGTCTGTCCCTCGCCGTGCGGCTCGTACACAATCGCTGTGTCGACGCCGGCAATGCTGGCCAGCGTCGCAGGCAGTTGCCTGCGCTGGAGCACGGCGCTGATCGTGCGCTGCCGGGTGTACTGGCGGGCGGTGAACACGGCCTGCGCGACCCTGCGGGCCACGTCCTGCACCATCCGCACCACGGTGTCAGTCATCTGCGGCTGCCCTGCCCGGCCGAGCAGCAGAACGCCCTGGTCGATGTTGGGGCCTTCAAGTGGGAAGGCGAACGCCGACCCGCCGGCCTGGTCGCAACCGGCACTCTCCGGCCAGGGCCAGGGCGTGCCCCCGGTACGGACCGCGGCGGGCGGCGGAATCCGTTCCAGTTCCTCGCGCAGCGGACTGATGCGCTGCTCATCGGCATGCCAGACCCGGGACAGTTGCAGGCCGCTTCCCGGCGTGCCGAGCCAGATGCCGCACCAGTCTGCGAGCCGGGGTACGAGCAGCTGCGCCGCGAGCGCGGTGACCATGGCCTCGTCGAGCTGGCCGGCCAGGAGTTCGCTGGTCTCGGCCAGGAACGACGGGCCACCGCGGTCGACCCATTCGGCGGCGTGTCCACGGTCGTGCACGGGATGTATGGATGCCTCCGTGTCACGGGACCGGGCGTCGCTGCCGGTCTCGGTGGAACCGGGCTCGGAGGAGGCCGAATCCGCCTCAAGGGTGTCTCCCTCACTCGCCTCCAGCCGGAACCAGACCCTCTTCTCCGCCCGTCGGTAGGTCACGCCCCAGGATTCCGAGAGCGCGCTCACCAGCTGGAGACCGTAGCCGGGCTCACCATGCCGGGTCACCCCGCCGCGTACCTCTCTGGAGGGGTGGTGGTCCGCTACCTCCACGACGATGCCCGCCCGGGTGGCCGGGTTCCGCTCCAGGCGGCAGACCACGTCGATATCCGTGCCCGCGTACATGACGGCATTGGTGACCAGTTCACTGACGAGCAGGACGGCGTCGTCGACGAGCTCTTCGGGGATCTGCGCCGGGGCGGGGGTCGCGCGCACAGCGGGAGCCGCGCCGGCGGCCGACGCCCCGCCTTCACCCTCGTGCCCGTTCGCGAGCGGCGCCGTCCACCCATGGAGTGCCGCACATACGAATTCCCGTGCTCGGGCGGCCGCCAGCTGATTCGCCGGCAGCCCCTTCCTGGATACCGATTCGCTCGCAAGCACGGACAACGAGATCACCACTCTCCCCGCATGCATCAAATGAGCCCATGAAGAGTGTTTTCGTGCGCTTTATACTATGACATGCGTCACCACGTGAACCTCTGATGTGCACCAATTGATCTTGGGTGGAGGGTGTTCCATGGCACTGGCACCGGCCCGGCCCGGCACAGAGCCGGACGGACAGTGGGTTCGTATGAGCGATCTGCGCCCCTTGCTCTCCGCGATGAAGGCCCTGTGTGACGGTGATTTCACGGCACGAGTGGAGGACTCCGAGAAACGGGGCGGAGGCACCCTGCCGGACGGCGTACCGGCCGAAATGGCGGGGGTGTTCCAACAGATCGTTGCGCGCAACGCGCATCTCGCCTCGGAGCTCCAGCGGGTACGCCACGAGATCATCCGACAGGGACGGCTGGACGAGCGGATCTCGGCGAGTCCCGGATCGGGGACCTGGACGACGAACATCGAGGCCGCCAATACGGTCCTCGAAGCACTGGTGGTGCCCGTCGCCAAGGCCACCCGGGTGCTCGACGCTGTCGCGGACGGCGACCTGACCCAGCACGTCGATCTGCACGATGGAAGCCGCCAGCTCCGCGGCGACCTGCGGCGCCTGGGTATCGGGGTGAACCGGATGGTGGACCAGCTCTCCCTCTTCACCGGCGAGGTGACCCGGGTTGCCCGCGAGGTCGGCACCGAGGGTCGTCTCGGTGGCCGGGCGAAGGCACAGGGGCTGTCGGGCGACTGGCTCTATGTGACCGAGGCGGTCAATACGATGGCGTCCCGGCTGACGGCGCAGGTCCGTAACATCGCCCAGGTGACCACCGCGGTCGCCAACGGCGACCTGACCCAGCAGGTGACGGTCGAGGCCACCGGTGAGCTGCTGGAACTGAAGCTCACGGTCAACACCATGGTGGACCAGCTGCGGGCGTTCGCCGACGAGGTGACACGGGTCGCCCGCGAGGTCGGCACCGAGGGCCAGCTCGGCGGCCGTGCCCAGGTCAGGGGCGTATCCGGGGTCTGGAAGGACCTCACCGACAACGTCAACTTCATGGCCGACAACCTCACCTCCCAGGTCCGCAACATCGCCCAGGTCGCCACCGCCGTCGCGGAGGGCGACCTCGGCAAGACGATCACCGTGGAGGCCAAGGGGGAGATCCTGGAGCTGAAATCGACGATCAACACGATGGTCGACCAGCTCTCCGCCTTTGCCGACGAGGTGACGCGGGTAGCCCGTGAGGTCGGCACCGAGGGCAACCTGGGCGGTCAGGCCCAGGTCAGGGGCGCTTCCGGGGTCTGGAAGGACCTCACGGACAACGTCAACCGCATGGCGCTCAACCTGACGTCCCAGGTCCGCAACATCGCGTTGGTGACCACCGCGGTCGCCAACGGCGACCTGTCGAAGAAGATCGACGTGGACGCGCGCGGCGAGATCCTGGAGCTGAAGGACACGGTCAACACGATGGTCCAGCAGTTGCGGGCGTTCGCGGACGAGGTGACCAGGGTGGCCCGCGAGGTCGGTACCGACGGGCGCCTCGGTGGCCAGGCCCAGGTCCACGGTGTCTCCGGGGTCTGGAAGAACCTCACCGACAACGTCAACTTCATGGCCGACAACCTCACCTCCCAGGTCCGCAACATCGCCCAGGTCGCCACCGCCGTCGCGGAGGGCGACCTGTCGAAGAAAATCGACGTGGACGCGCGCGGCGAGATCCTGCAGCTCAAATCCACGATCAACACGATGGTCGACACGCTCTCCGCGTTCGCCTCCGAGGTGACACGAGTGGCCCGCGAGGTAGGCAGCGAAGGGCAGTTGGGCGGCCAGGCCCGGGTGGAGGGCGTCTACGGAACGTGGAAGCGGCTGACCACCAGCGTCAATGAGCTGGCACTGAACCTGACCACCCAGGTGCGCGCGATCGCCGAGGTCGCCAGCGCCGTTACGCAGGGCGACATGTCCGGCTCCATCTCGGTGGAGGCTCAGGGGGAGGTCGCCGCCCTGAAGAACAACATCAACCTCATGGTGGCGAACCTCCGTGAGACCACTCGCGCCAAGGACTGGCTGGAGTCCAACCTGACGCGTATCGCCGGACTCATGCAGGGCCACCGTGACCTGGTCGAGGTCGCCGACCTGATCCTGCGCGAGCTGACCCCTCTGGTGAACGCCCAGTACGGCGCGTTCTTCCTGGCCGAGGCGGGTGCGCCGCCCGGCGAGGACCTTGAGCTCCTGGCCGGTTACGGCACCGGCCAGCCCGAAGGCCGCCGCCGGCGTACGAGTCTCAGCCTCGATGCTCCTGGCTGGGGTCTGATCACCCAGGCCGCCGCGGAGAAACGGCGGATCCTCATCGACGCGGTCCCCACGGAATACATCACCATCAGTTCCGGCCTCGGCGCCGCGCCCCCGGCCAGCGTCGTCATCCTGCCGATCCTCTTCGAGGACCGGGTGCTCGGGGTCATCGAACTGGCCTCGTTCAGCCGCTTCAGCGAGGTCCACCTCGCCTTTGTCGACCAGTTCGTGAACACCATCGGCGTCTCCATCAACACCATCATCGCCAACTCGCGAACCGAGTCCCTCCTCTCGGAATCCCAGCGCCTCACCGCGGAACTGCGCCAGCGCTCCGACGAGTTGCAGCTCACCAATGCCGAGCTGGAGGAGAAGGCGGCGCTGTTGGCCACGTCCTCCCAGTACAAGTCGGAATTCCTCGCAAACATGTCGCACGAGTTGCGCACCCCTCTCAACTCGCTCCTCGTGCTGTCCCGGCTCCTTGCCGACAACCCGGACGGCCACCTCTCTTCGCAGGAGGTGGAGTTTGCCGTCACCATCCACCGGGCGGGCTCCGACCTGCTGCAATTGATCAACGACATCCTGGACCTGTCGAAGATCGAAGCAGGTCGGATGGATGTCCATCCCACGACGCTGCCGCTGATCAAGCTGCTCGACTACGTACGGGCGACGTTCCAGCCGCTCTCCCTGGACCGCGGCCTGTCGTTCGACATCAAGGTCGGCGAGAACGTGCCCCCCGAGCTCTTCTCCGACGAGCAGCGTCTCCGGCAGATCCTCCGCAACCTCCTCTCCAACGCGATGAAGTTCACCTCGTCCGGCGGAGTGCAACTGCTCGTCGAACGCGCGACGCCCTCGGACTTCGAGGAGGAGACGCTGCGCAATGCCGACGCCGTCATCGCTCTGACGGTCAAGGACACGGGAATCGGTATCGCACCGGAGAAGATCGACGGGATCTTCGAGGCGTTCCAGCAGTCCGACGGCACCACCAACCGCAAATACGGCGGCACCGGGCTCGGCCTCTCCATCAGCCGTGACATGGCGGGCCTGCTCGGCGGCCGGATCATCGCCGAGAGCGAGCCGGGCGTCGGCTCCGCCTTCACCCTTTTCGTCCCCGCGCACTACAAAGGGACGCCCGCCGACGCCGCCCCCGCGGTCGAACCACACATCGCGAGAGGCACCACCCGAGCCCTCGCCGGACCCACCACCCTGACCGGCCGGCCCGCGGCCGAATCCGGGCCCGCGCAGGTCGATGTGTTCCGTTCCCGGGAGCCCGTGCCCCGCACCGGCACCCGGTCCGACGACGGCGGCGTCAGCTGGCCGGAGACGACCCGACTCAAGGACTGGCTCAGCGGCCCCGCCGCCGGCGTATTGGCCAACCGGCGCATCCTCATCGTCGACGACGACATCCGGAACGTCTTCGCACTGACGCATGTGCTGGGCCGCGTCGGCATCAGCGTCAAGTACGCGGAGAACGGCCGAGAAGGCCTTGAGGTCCTTGATCGGACACCTGACGTATCACTGGTGCTGATGGACATCATGATGCCAGAAATGGATGGATACGAGATGATCGCGGCGATCCGCCGCACACCTCGTTTCGCCGACCTGCCGGTCATCGCGCTCACCGCGAAGGCCATGCCCGGTGACCGCGAGAAAGCCATCGCGAGCGGAGCGGACGACTACGTCCCCAAGCCGGTGGACGTCGACCGCCTGCTGTCTGTGATCTGCCGGCTCCTCGACCCGCAGTGCACTTCGCCGGATCCGCGGCCGGATCCCTCCGGCGACGCCGGCTCCACGGGTCCGGACGACGGCGACACCCTCGCCGGCAGAGATGACGGCAACGGCGCAACAGAGCGACCGTCATGACGGCGTCACAGGAAGCCTCCAGCATCCTCATCGTCGACGACATGGAGGAGAATCTGGTCGCCCTCGAAGCCGTCCTCGGCTCGCTGGCCCACGTGGTCCGGGCGCGATCGGGCGAGGAGGCGCTCAAGGCAATGTTGCGCCAGGAGTTCGCGGTCGTGCTCATCGACGTGCTGATGCCGGGCATGAACGGCTTCGAGACCGCCGCGAACATCAAGGGTCTTGACCAGACGAAGGACGTCCCGGTCATCCTGCTGACCGGTGCCGCGGTGGATCCGGACTACGCCTACCGCGGCTATACGGTCGGCGTCGCCGATTTCCTGATCAAGCCGTTCGATCCCTGGCTGCTGCGGACCAAGGTCAACGTCTTCCTCGACCTGCACCGCAAGAACTGCCAACTCATCGACCAGACCGAACAGTTGAAACGACTCCTGACGGCCGACGGCGGCCACCCCGGGATCCCGTCGGCCGCCGTCGGCGCGGCTCGGGCATCCACCGAGCCGTCGAACGGTACCAACCACACGGGACCTACCGACTCCGAGGAGCATCCGACACCCTCGGAGAAACCCGACCGGCTCGCCGAGGTCGCCGGCCGACTCGACCAGGCGGAAATTTTGCTACGAGATGCCGACCGTCCTGGCAGTGCAGACCTCGCCGACCACATTGCCGAACTGAAACGGGCCGTGAGACAGCTGATGACGGACCACAAAAAGTAGGCGCTCGGATCGCCTCATTTTCGAACCGCTACCCCGACTTGCCGTCCGCGGCGACGAACCAGCGCGCGGCCTCCCTACGAATGCGCGGCTGCGGATGAGGTGTGGTTCTCCATGGCCTCGTGCAGCTGCACGAGTGCTCGGGCCCGCATTGTCGCGTTGGCTGACCGGCCTGGGATGATCTTTTGGTCGATCGTGCCGGGAGGGGTTCGCTCGTGTCGTCCGCGCCGACGCCGTGCAAGGGGTACCGGTACCCGGTAGAGATCATCTCCCACTGCGTGTGGCTGTACTTCCGCTTCCCGCTCAGCTTCCGGGAGGTCGAGGAGCTGATGCTCGAGCGCGGTGTGCTCGTCTCTCACGAGACGGTCCGCCGCTGGGTGCGCGAAGTTCGGGCAGGCCTACGCCAACTCCCTGCGCAGTCGGCGGCCCCGCCCGGCGACAAGTGGCTCTACCTTCTTGCCCGGGTTGGTCCTCCCGTTCGTAGGGTGAGGGCACCCAGGGGAGCTGGGTGTGGCTGACAAGTGGCTGCCGTTCGTGGCTTCAGGTGCTTGGCCGCCCGGCTCCCCACGACGACTCGGCCGCCGATTGGGAAGTGCGAACAAGTCGCTGTGTAGAGCAATGCCGGCGAGGTCGTCCGT
>NZ_JBHVFF010000143.1:0-20886 GCF_042801895.1 Streptomyces sp. NPDC057543
GTACGTACCGTTGTGGAAGAACGCGCTCGTCACGGTCTTCGCCACGGCCGCCAGGGGGGCCGTGGCGAAGTCCGCGTAATAGCCCTGGGACTCGCCGGTCAGCGCGGTGTGCAGGGCGTGGTGGAAGTCGTCGTTCCACTGGGCGTGCAGCCCGATGCCGCCCGATTCGCGCGGTGTCGTCGTCCGCGGATCACAGCGGTCGGACTCGGCGATCAGCGAGAGCGGACGACCGACTTCGGCGGCCAGCGCGTCGGTCGCCGCGGCCAGCTCCTCAAGGAACGTCAGCGCCCGGTCGTCGGCCAGGGCGTGGACGGCGTCCAGCCGCAGCCCGTCGAGCCGGTAGTCCCGCAGCCAGGCGAGCGCGCTGCCCAGCAGATACGCCCGCACCTCGTCCGAACCGGGCGCGTCGAGATTGACCGCCGCGCCCCACGGCGTGTGGTGGCTCTCGGTGAAGTACGGGCCGAAGGCCGGGAGATGGTTGCCGGACGGGCCGAGATGGTTGTGGACCACGTCCAGGACGACCGCGAGCCCGAGACCGTGCGCCGTGTCGACAAAGCGCTTCAGCCCTTCCGGGCCGCCGTACGGTTCGTGCACGGCCCAGAGCGACACCCCCTCGTACCCCCAGCCGTGGGTTCCGGGGAAGGGGCAGACCGGCATCAGCGACACATGGGTGATGCCCAGTTCGGCGAGATGGCCGAGCCGGGCCGTCGCGGCGTCGAAGGTGCCCTCGTCGGTGTACGTACCGATGTGCAGCTCGTACAGGACGGCGCCCGGCAGCCCCCGGCCCGCCCAGTCATTGCGCCAGGCGTACGCCGAGTGGTCGACGACGGCGCTCTCGCCGTCCGGTCCGTTCGGCTGCCGGCGCGAGCGCGGATCGGGCAGCACGGTCCCGTCGCCCGCACCTTCGCCGCCCCCGCCGGCCTCGTCCCCGTTCAGCACGAAGCCGTAGCGGTCCCCGTCCGACGCCTCCGCCTCGACCGTCCACCAGCCGTCCCGCAGGGGATCACGCCCCATCGCACGCGGCGCCCCCGCCAGTCGCAGTTCCACCGAGTCCGCATCTGGTGCCCATACCTCGAACAGCATGCAACGCTCCTCGTCTCCTCGCCCCTGCGCTCCATGGTCGGCAGTAGCCGCGACGGCTGACTCACGACACTGGATCGAGCCCGTTACTGGCGATTAAGGTCTGGTTCTGATCATTGCCCCGTCAGGTTCTGCTCAATACGCGCTCCCTCTTACGGCTGTGGAGGCCGAGATGACTGTGCCGTCGTTCCCGCCCGGTTTCCTCTGGGGGGCCGCCGCCTCCGCGTTCCAGACCGAAGGCGCGTCCGAGACCGACGGCAAGGGCCCCTCCGGCTGGGATGCCTTCGCCGCACAGCCCGGACGGATCAAGGACGGCACCGACACCACCCGCGCAACCGGCTTCCACCGGCACTACCGCGAGGACGTCGCCCTCCTGGCCGGTCTCGGCGCCGATGCCTTCCGGTTCTCCATCAGCTGGCCGCGCGTGGTCCCCGGCGGCAGCGGACCGGTCAACCCGCAGGGGCTCGACTTCTATGACCGCCTCGTCGACGAACTCTGCGCCCACGGCATCACCCCGGCCCCCACCCTCTACCACTGGGACACCCCGCTGGCCCTGGAGGAGGAGGGAGGATGGCTCAACCGCGACACGGCCTACCGCTTCGCCGAGTACGCGGGCATCGTCGCCGAGCGCCTCGCCGACCGCGTACCGATGTGGATCACCATCAACGAACCGGCCGAAGTGACGATGCTCGGCTACGCCCTCGGCGAGCACGCACCGGGCCGCACCCTCCTCTTCGACGCCTTGCCCGCGGCCCACCACCAGCTCCTCGCCCACGGCCTGGCCGTCCGCGCCCTGCGCGGCGCGGGCGCGGACAACATCGGCATCGCCGTCTCGCACACCCCTGTCTGGACGGCCGGGGACCGTGACGAGGACCGCCTGGGCGCGGAGCTGTACGACACGATCACCAACTGGTTGTTCGCCGACCCGATCCTCACCGGCCGCTACCCCGACGAGAACTTCGCCGCGCTGATGCCGGGCCCGGTCGAGGACGACCTGGCGACCATCTCCACCCCCATCGACTGGTACGGGGTCAACTACTACAACCCCACCCTCGTCGGCGCCCCGCACACGGAAGCCCCGGACTCCTTCTCCGGCTTCCGGATGCCCGCCGAACTCCCCTTCGGTATCCGCGAGATAGAGGGTTACGAGAAGACCGACTTCGGCTGGCCCGTCGTCCCCGACGGGCTGCGCGAAACCCTCGTCCAGCTCCACAGCCGCTTCGGCGACCGACTCCCGCCGCTCTACATCACCGAGAACGGCTGCGCCGTCGACGAGCCCGCCCGGGACACCCGCCGGATCGCCTACCTCGAAGAGCACCTGAGGTCCCTGCGCACGGCCATCGACGCGGGCGTCGACGTCCGCGGCTACTTCACCTGGTCGCTCACCGACAACGTCGAATGGACCGAGGGCGCCAGCAAGCGGTTCGGTCTCGTCCACATCGACTACGAGACGCTGCGCCGGACGCCCAAGGACTCGTACGCCTGGTACCGGGAACTGATCCGCACACAGAAGTCCTCCGCGGTCCGGCACGGCGCCCCGGAGAAGCCCGGAGCCCGCTGACCGCCCGCCGCGTGATCAATGCTGTGCGTCACATGTCCTGACATGGCCCTCGGCACTCAAGACCGCCACTACCAGTGCTTCTGCCGCTAGCGCGAAGGTGACCTTCCCGAACGCCGTTCGGGATCAGCCGAAGCGCCTACGTTTCACCCATGAGTCGACGTCATGTGCCCCACACCTTCACAGCGGTCGACACCCAGCCGCAGCCGACCGAACTCGTCTCAGTCCTGAAGTGCCTGGCCGCCGAGCCGTTCTATGGTGCTTACAAACAGCGGCTGCGAGACCTCCTGCAGGCCCGTCCGGGCGGACGCCGGCCTGCCCGGCAGCAACCTGGTCACCTCCGCCAGGTTGCCCGGCGGCCTGGCCCTGGCCTTCAACCTGCTCCGCCTGAAGCCCATGCGCCGACTTCCGGTGACCTGGGGCTGGATGACCAAGCGGCCGGTGCCGCCCGAAGATCATGGATGCCTGGTTCCGGCCCGTGGTCAGCTCCGCCGAGGTGCGCCGCGACCTGCGCAAGTACGTCCTCAGCACCCCGCCGAAGGCCGAGTTGCTCGCCTGGTCCGAGGCGCTTCGCACCTTCGACCGCCCCACCCTTGTCGCCTGGGCCACCGAGGACCGCGTGATGCCCCTCTCCCACGGCCGCCGCCTGGCCGAACTGCTGCCGCAGGCCGAGCTCGTCGAGATCGCCGACAGCTACACGCTGATCCCCGAGGACCAGCCCGCCGTCCTCACCGCCCACCTGCGGAGCTTCCTCGCCGGCCGGCCGTGAAGCACGCTGACGAGCGCGCAACGCAGGCAGATCCGCCGCTCAGGACTTCTCGTCCCAGACCATGTCGAAGGCGCGCTCGAAGTTCACGTACCCGAGGCGTTCGAAGGACCTCGCCATCGGGACGTTGCCGAGATCGGTCGCGGCCCGGATCCGTTCCACGCCGTCCTGCGCCCCCAGCACCCTGGTCCCCTCGGCGAGGATGTCGTCGATGTACCCGTGGCCGCGCCGGGCGGGCAGCACACCGATGTACGCGATGATCGGGTTGTAGCTGTTGCGCGCCGGAATAACGAACCCGACCGGCTCACCGTCCGGCAGTTCGGCGATGCGCCACCACTCCCGTGGTGTCGGGTACGCGACCAGCTCCTCGTCGTAGTGCTTCTCGGCCGCCTCGCGAGCGCTGAGCCCGGACTCCAGGTCGGCCCGTCCGTGCGCGTCGAGGGTGCCCTCCATCACCGGTGTCATCAGCGCGAGAAGATCCTCCCGTCCGTCGACCGGGCGGAACCGCAGCCGGCCGCTGTCGGCGGGGACCGGCGTACCGGCGCGCCACTCCAGGCGCAGCCGCTCGACCAGCATCCGCGCACCGGAACGCTCCATGACCCGGATCCGGGCTTCGACGGCATCGCGCGCCACCGGGTCCTCGCGCCAGTCCGGCGGGACGTAGCGACCGTACTCGGGCCGCGGGGCACCGGCCGGTACGACCGCCGCCGTCGCCGCCTCCAGCAGCCGCAGGCCCGCCTCGCCGCGTTCGGGCTCGGGCAGGGTGTCGTCGAGGTCGAAGACGTCGAGCAGCAGCGGCACGTCACCGTCCCGGCTCCACCAAGCGATCCGTGCCACCACCCGTTCGCCGCGCAGCGCCATCCACATCCACTCGGGCCGGCGACGCCCGCTCTCCAGATCCTCCGCGAGCTCGTGATCGAGAACGTACGAGAGTTGGCAAAAGAGCCCGAGCTCCTGCGGACCGGCGAGCGGTCGGACAGTCAATTCCCCCGGTGCAGAGGTCACATGATCTCCCTGAAATGCGTAAAAGGCCGTGTGGCGGTCGCCGGGCGGCCGGCGGCGCAGAGAGTACAACGCCTGCCCGGCAGCCGCCCCGGAATTTTCCGTGCCGGTGTTCCGCGCAGGTCAGGAGGGCGGAAAGCCTGGGTTCTTCTGGACACTCCGGGGCGGTCGGCCGACAATTGACCGCGTGACGTCCCCCTTCGAGTTCCACACGTACCCCGCGCGGCTGTCCGACGCCCAGCGCGACCGTGTTCTCGGCGTGCTCAGAGAGGGCGCGGCACAGGGCAAGCTGTCCCACGACACCTTCATGCGACGCATGGAACTGGCCCTCGCCGCCCGGCGCTCGGAGGAGCTTGCGGCGCTCACCGCCGACCTGGAGAGCGAAGGCCGCTGGTCACGGCGGGTACTCCGGATCGTGAGCGGGGTGTCCGGCTTTCCCGGCCGGGTACGCCGGGTCTGGCAGACCGAACGGCTCCCGAAGCTCCTGCTCCCCGCCCCCAGCCCCTACCCCCTGCTGATCGGCCGCGACCCGGGCAACGGCCTGCGGCTCAACCACGAGACCGTCTCCCGGCTCCACGCGGAACTCACCGTGCAGGGCGGCCGTTGGCTGCTGCGCGACCTCGGCTCGACCAACGGCACCTGTGTCAACGGGCAACGGGTCACCGGCACGGTCCCGGTCCGTGAGGGGGACCAGGTGAGCTTCGGCCGCATGAGCTTCCGGCTCTCCGCGCCCGTCGTCGGACCCCCTCCCCGATAGCCGACCGGGCCCCAGGGCCCCTTCGTCCGGATCAGGACTGCTGGTGGAGACCGCGCCCGGCGAGCGTGAGGAAGGCCTCGCCGACCGCCTCGGAGAGCGTCGGGTGGGCGTGGATGTGAAGCGCCACATCGGCGGGTTCGGCGTCCCATCCGACGATCAGCTGGCTCTCGGCGATCATCTCGGAGACATGCGGGCCGACGAGATGCACCCCGAGCACCCGGCCATTCCGCCCGGCGACGGCCTTCACCATGCCGCCCTGCCCGTGGACCATGCCCTTGGCCACGGCGGTGAGCGGCATGGTGTTGACCGCGACATCGTGCCCGGCGTCGCGGGCCTGATCCTCGGTCAGGCCCACCGACGCGGTCTGCGGGGACGAGTACGTGACCCGGGGGACGGCTGCGTAGTCCACCGCCGGTGAGCGCAGACCGGCCAGCGTCTCGGCGGCCAGCAGCCCCTCGGCGAAGGACGCGTGAGCCAGCCCCGGGGACGGCGGCGGCAGTAGATCGCCCACCACGTGCAGGCCCGGCACGGACGTTTCGAGACGGGACCAGTCGGCGGGCACCACATGACCGCGGTCGTCGGCGGCCAGACCAGCCGCCGCAAGACCGAGTCCGTCCGTCACCGGGGCACGCCCCACCGCGACGAGCAGCCGCTCGGCCCGCACCGTGCGGGTTTCGCCGCGCGAGGTGCGTACGGTCGCCACGACCTCGTCGTCCCCCACGACCGCGTCCAACAGCCTTGCTCCGGCCAGCACATCGATGCCTCGCCTCTTCAGGCCGCGGGTCAGATGGCGCGACACATCGACATCCTCCAGCGGTACGAGCCGGTCGGCGGCCTCGACCAGGGTGACGTCCGCGCCCATCGACCGGTGGAACGAGGCGTACTCGACCCCGATAGCCCCGCCGCCCAGCACCAGGACGGACCGCGGCAGCCCCGGCGCGAACAACGCGTCGTCACTGGTGACCACGCGGCGCCCGTCGGCGGTCAGACCCGGCAGCATGCGCGGCCGGGATCCGGTCGCGAGAACGATGCCACGGCGTGCGACAACCTCCCCGTAACCGTTGATCCGCGCACTGCGAGGGCCGATCAACTCTGCGCTCCCGTAAGCCACTTCGACTGAGGCGTGCGCGAGGTGGCCCGCCACGCCGCGGTGATTGCGCGCCACGATGTCGTCCCTCGTCGCGGCCAGCGCGGGCCAGTCCACCGATTCCACGGCCGCCCGCACACCCCAACGCTCCCGGGCCTCCGCGATGCCGTCCACGAGTTCGGCGGCGTGCAGCATCGCCTTGCTGGGGATGCAGCCGCGATGCAGGCAGGTGCCGCCGACCTTGTCGCGCTCCGCGAGCACCACCTTCAGACCCAGGGAAGCGGCCCGCAGGGCGGTGGAGTACCCGCCGGTGCCACCGCCGATCACCAGCACGTCGGTCTCGTTCTCGTTCAATTCCCCGGCCCGATTCATGGCCACAGCCTCTGCCTGCTCCTTGCCATGAGTCCAAGACAATGTTTCTTTGGACCCGATGCACAGCCTTTATGGGTCGAGGTACGGGTACGGGCCGCCGGACACGGTCCACCAGGAAGACGGGGAGCACGCGGTGAGCCTGCGACAGATGGAGTACTTCGTCACGGTCGTCGAGGCGGCGTCGTTCACCCGGGCCGCCGAACTCCTCCATGTCACCCAGCCCGCGCTCTCTCACCAGATCAAGGCCCTGGAGAAGACCGTCGGCGGCGCCCTGCTCGAACGGCTGCCGCGGGGTGTGCGGCTGACGCCGATGGGCCGTGCCTTCCTGCCGCACGCCGAGCGCTCCGTACGCAGTGCCGCGCAGGCGCGGCGTGCGGCCAGGGCGGCGGCGGGGGCGGAGGGCGGCGAGCTGCACATCGCGACGGTGCACGCGGTGGCCGTCGGCATCCTCCCGGACGTCTTCGCCCGCTGGCGCCGGGCGCACCCCGGGGTCGCTCTCGTGCTCCACGAGTACGCCACCCCGGAGGCGCTGGAGGAACACATCGAACGGGGCACCGCCGACCTCGCCGTCGGCCCCCCGCCCGCGCACTGGCCGGGGCCCGTCGTCCCGGTCGGCGAGGAGGAGATCGTCCTGGTCGTTCCGTTCGACGACCGGCTCGCCGGACGCACCTCGGTCCGACTCCAGGAGCTGGCCGATCGGCCCTGGGTGCGCTGCGCGATGGAGCCCGTGGTGCAGGGCCGGGCGTTCCTGGACCGGGCCTGCGGACAGGCCGGCTTCACGCCCCGTACGGCGGTGCGCACCGAACACACCTCGACAGCGGTACGGATGGCCGCGGCCGGTGTCGGAGTCGCGGCAGCCCCCGTACACGTGGTCCGGGGATCGGTCGGCGAGGACTGCGCGGTGCTCGCCGTCGACCCGCCGTGGCGGCGTCGGCTGACGGTCTTCTCCCGAGTCGAGCTCACCGGGGCCGCCGCCGCGTTCACGGAGCTGCTCGGTGCCTCCGGGCCGTTCTGCCTCCGGTCGCCCGCGGGCTGAGTTACGGCCCGTCCGGGCGCGCCGCCATCACCAGGACGGCCGTACACCGAATGCGCGACGCCGCCGGCGGTGCTCCCCTGCTGAGGAACCGGGCCGCCGCCGACCTCTTCGACCCCTTCCGCCGTGACCAGGGCCGTTCCCTCACCGGACCGCCCGGCTGCCCCGCCGTGGTGCTCGGCCGGCTGGAGGCCCGGCAGGGCCTGCGCGCCCTGCTCGACGCGATGCCCCGGCTCCGCCGGCCGGACGGTTTCCGCCCGGTCGGCACCGGGCTGCTCACCCGCGGTCCGCGGGCCCTTCTCGTCCGACCCGGCTGAGCAGCGCCACCGGCCGTTCGGCGAACAGGTCGACCGCCGCGACCGTGGCCCCGGTGAACTTCCGGCCCGCTGCCAGCAGATCGGTCCACGGGCCGTCGTCCGGCAGCGTCAGCTCCGTCCCGCGCCAGCCGCCGGACTCCGCCAGCCGCAGCGACAGCCTGGTCACCGCCGTGACCACCTCGCCCGAACGGCAGAAGGCCAGACAGTGCGCGGCCGCCGGGCCCCGCGCGCTCAGCGGGGTGTACGTTGCCGACTCGCCGAACACCTCGGGCCGGTCGCGCCGCAGCCGCAGCGCGACCGCCGTGAGCTCGCCCTTCTCGCTGGACGGTCCGTCCTCGGGCGGGTGGCGGAACGGCCGCCGGTTGTCCGGGTCGACCAGCGCCACGTACTCCCGTTCCGTGCCCTGATACAGGTCCGGCACACCCGGCATCGTCAGCTGCACCAGCGCCGCGCCGAGCACATTGGCCCGTACATACGGGTCGAGCGTGCCCGCGAACCGCTCCAGCTCCTCCCGCACCGGACCGTTGCCCGCGGCCGGCCCCGCAGCCACGAAGTCCGTCACCGCCCGCTCGTACGCCGGATCCGGCTCGGTCCAGCTGGTGAAGAGCCCCGCTTCGCGGACCGCCTTCAGCAGTGCGGGCTCCAGCCGCCCCGCCATCTCGCGGGCCGGCAGCCTCGCGCAGCCGTACGCCGTCTGCCAGGCCTGCCAGGCAAGCTGTGCGTCGGGCGCGGCCGCGGGAGTCACCCGTGCCAGCTCCACCAGCAGCCAGGACCACTGCTCCGGGCACTCCGTCAGCACCGCGAGCCGGGCCCGTACATCTGCGCTTCGCTTGGTGTCGTGAGTGGTCAGCGCCGTGCCTGTGGCAGGCCAGTCGCGCGCCAGCCGGGCGCAGAACGCGTGGAACTCCTCCGGCGTCACCGCCGGATGCCCGGGATCGCCGCCCACCTCGTTCGCCGAGATCAGCGGCACGTACCGGTAGAACGCCGTGTCCTCGACCGACTTCGCGCGAAGCGCCGACGCGGTCTGGGCGAACCGGGCGCAGAACGCGGCCCGGTCGGGCCCCTCGCCCAGCCGCCCCAGCGCCAGCTCCCGCACCACATCGACGGCCGATGCCTCCTCGGGAACGGAGAACACCGCCTTCGCGTCCTCCACGACCCCGTCCGGGAGCGCAGCCCGGGCCGTCTCCGTGCAGGGGCCACCGGCCGTCACGTAGGGGCGGTAGACGGGTACGCGTACGAGCAGTTCGCGCACGGCGGTGTGCAGCGCCCACGGGGCATGGTCCCGCAGCGCGGGGTCCTCGGCGCAGATGCGTACCGCGAGCCGGGTCAGCAGCGCGGTCTCGGCGGCCAATTCATGTGTCACCACCCGGTACGCGGCCCGTCGCACGGTCGCCGTCCAGTGACCGCCGCGGTCCCCGGCCGGTCCCGAGTACTCCCGGTAGCGGCCGATCAGCTCCGCCGCACCCATCGGATCGACGAACAGGCCGTCGATCCGGTGCAGCGCGTCGTACCCCGTCGTCCCGGCGACCGCCCAGTCAGCGGGCAGCGGTTCGGCACCCGTGAGGATCTTCTCCACCACCGTCCACCGCCCGCCGGTCGCCGCCGAGAGCCGCTCCAGGTAGGCCGCGGGATCGGCGAGCCCGTCGGGGTGGTCGATGCGCAGGCCGTCGACGACCCCGTCCCGGACCAGTTCCAGGATCTTGCCGTGGGTGGCGGCGAAGACCTCGGGATCCTCCACCCGCACTCCGATGAGGTCGGAGATGGTGAAGAACCGACGGTAGTTCAGCTCCGTACGGGCCAGCCGCCACCAGCCGAGCCGGTAGTGCTGGGCATCCAGCAGCTCGGACATCGGCAGATGGGCGGTGCCGGTCCGGAGCGGGAACTCCTGCTCGTCGTGGCGCAGCACCTCCCCGTCGACCCGGAGCCTGTCGAGCTCGACGCCGATCGGCCCGGCGAGCACCGGCAGCAGCACCTTGCCGCCGCCCGCCGCCCAGTCGATGTCGAACCAGCGGGCGTACGGGGACGTGGCGCCCTCGCGCAGCACTTCCCACAGCGCGTGGTTGAGGCGGGGCACGGCGGCCATGTGGTTCGGCACGAGGTCCACGATCAGCCCGAGTCCGTGCTCACGCGCCGTACGGGCCAGCTCCCGCAGCCCCTCCTCCCCGCCGAGTTCGGCGCGCACCCGGCCGTGGTCGACGACGTCGTACCCGTGTCTGGAGCCGGGCACGGCTTCGAGGACCGGGGACAGGTGCACATGGGAGACGCCGAGCGAGGCGAGATACGGCACGGCCTGTCCGGCGGCCGAGAACGGGAAGTCCGGCTGGAGCTGGAGCCGGTAGGTGGCGGTGGGCGTCATGCGCCGTTACGTACCCAGACTGCGGCCTTCTGTGTCACGGAACGCGCCAATGGGCTCGACCGGCGGTGTCGCCGGCCGCCGGCCGGGACCTACGCGGGCCGCTGCAGGACCGCCAGGCTCCGCCCGACCAGCGTCACCCGTTCGCCCGCCGACACCTTCGGCCCCGAGCCGGGAAGCACTCCGGCGGGGCGCGCCGTGTCGACCACCACCAGCCACTGCCGACCGTGATTCACCGGAACGGAGAAGTCCAGCGTCTCGGCGCTCGCGTTGAACATCAGCAGGAACGAGTCGTCGGAGATCCGCTCGCCGCGCGGGCCCGGCTCCGAGATCGCGTGACCGTTGAGAAAGACCGTCAGCGCCTTGGCGTGCGCGGCCTGCCAGTCCCGCTGCGTCATCTCGCGGCCCTCGGGCGTGAACCACGCGATGTCCGAGAGCTCGTCGTGCGTGCCCTCGACCGGCCGCCCGTGGAAGAACCGGCGGCGCCGGAAGACCGGGTGGTCGCGGCGGAGCCAGACCATCGCCCGGGTGAACTCCAGCAGGCTGCTGCCCAGACCGTCCCCCTCGGCGGGAGCGTCCCCGTCCGCGTCGTCCGTGTCGTCAGCCGCGGCCGCGGCCTCGGCCGGGTCGGGCCAGTGCACCCACGACAACTCGTTGTCCTGGCAGTACGCGTTGTTGTTGCCCCGCTGCGTGCGCGCGAATTCGTCGCCATGGCTCAGCATCGGCACGCCCTGCGACAGCATCAGCGTGGCGATGAAGTTCCGCATCTGCCGCATCCGCAGCTCCAGCACCTCCGGCTCGTCCGTATCGCCCTCCGCGCCGCAGTTCCAGGACCGGTTGTGGCTCTCGCCGTCGCGGTTGCCCTCGCCGTTCGCCTCGTTGTGCTTGTCGTTGTACGAGACCAGGTCGTGCAGGGTGAACCCGTCGTGGCAGGTGGTGAAGTTGATCGAGGCGAGCGGCCGCCGTCCGTCGTCCTGGTAGAGGTCCGACGACCCGGTCAGCCGCCCGGCGAACTCGGCGAGGGTTCTCGGCTCGCCCCGCCACAGGTCCCGCACGGTGTCCCGGTACTTGCCGTTCCACTCCGTCCACAGCGGCGGGAAGTTCCCCACCTGATAGCCGCCCTCACCCACGTCCCACGGTTCGGCGATCAGTTTCACCTGGCTGACCACCGGGTCCTGCTGCACCAGGTCGAAGAACGACGACAGCCGGTCCACCTCGTGGAACTGCCGGGCCAGGGTGGCCGCCAGATCGAAGCGGAACCCGTCCACGTGCATGTCCGTGACCCAGTACCGCAAGGAGTCCATGATCAGCTGGAGCACGTGCGGCGAGCGCATCAGCAGGGAGTTTCCGGTCCCCGTGGTGTCCATGTAGTACCGCTGGTCGTCCGCGAGCCGGTAGTACGAGGCGTTGTCCAGGCCCCGGAAGGAGAGCGTCGAACCCAGGTGGTTGCCCTCCGCGGTGTGGTTGTAGACCACGTCGAGGATCACCTCGATGCCCGCCTGATGCAGCGCCCGTACGGCCTGTTTGAACTCCAGCACCTGCTCACCGCGGTCGCCCCAGGAGGCGTACTCGTTGTGCGGGGCGAAGAAACCGATGGTGTTGTAACCCCAGTAATTGGCCAGCCCCGCGTCCGCCAGCCTGTGGTCCTGGACGAACTGGTGCACCGGCATCAATTCGATCGCCGTGACACCCAGTTCCGTCAGGTGGGCGATCACCTCCGGATGGGCCAGCCCCGCGTACGTGCCGCGCAGTTCCTCCGGCAGAGCCGGATGGAGCATCGTCAGGCCCTTCACATGGGCCTCGTAGATCACGGTGCGGTGGTAGTCCGTACGGGGCCGCCGGTCGTCGCCCCAGTCGAAGTACGGGTTGACCACGACCGAGGTCATGGTGTGGGGCGCCGAGTCGAGATCGTTGCGCGCGTCGGGCCGGCCGAACGGATAGCCGTACACCGCCTCGCCCCACCGGATCTGACCCGCGACGGCCCTGGCATACGGGTCGAGCAGCAGTTTGGCCGAATTGCAGCGGACGCCGCGCTCCGGTTCGTACGGGCCATGGACCCTGAATCCGTACCGCTGACCGGGCATTACCCCGGGCAGATAGGCATGGCGGACGAACGCGTCGGTCTCCCTGAGTTCCACCGCCGTCTCGGAACCGTCGTCGTGCAGCAGGCACAACTCGATTCGGTGGGCGGCCTCCGAGAAGACCGCGAAGTTGGTCCCGGCGCCGTCGTACGTGGCACCGAGCGGATACGCCTGTCCCGGCCAGACCTGCATAGGTTCGACTCTTCCACTTCTGATCCGGGTGTCTGGGGCTTTCGGGCTGCTTGTGCCAGATCTTCCCCGAAAGTGGTGCGGCTACCTAGGACGTCGCGCGGTCCGGTCAACATCGGGCCTCCCCGTGTCGCTCGGAACGGGAATCCGGGGTGCCGAGCCGGTCGTGGGCCCCGTGCAGGGCCCCGGACGGGGGTCCAATCACTATGAATCCGCTCACTACGGCAGATCTCGCACCTGGGAACGTGCCTATGTCACAGGGGAGTTGACGAAGCAGCCTGCGCATCCTGCTGCACCGGATCCCGCTCGCGGAGTACCCTTCCTTGATCGTTGGTGGGGGAGTGGAAGGCGGTGCGCGGGTGAGCTCGGGAGGGTTCGAGCTGCCTCCAGGTGACGCGGGTCACGAGGGGGAATCCACCGATGCCCCGCCCGGGGCGGTCTCACTTGCGCGGCCCATGGAGATCGGCGCGGAACTGGACTGGGGAGCGGACGCCTGGAGCGAGGTGCGTACGCGCGCCCAGCGGGCCGGGCGTGCCTACATCTGGCTGAATCTCGTGGAGCAGCGGCTGCGCGCCGTGGTCGCCGCGGTGCTCCGGCCCATCTACGAGCCGGTCCACGGCGAGGACTGGGTGGTGGCCGCCGCCGGGCCCGCCGGGCAGGAGTGGGTGCAGCGCGCCGTCGCCGTACGCGAGGTCTCCCGCCGCAAGGGCTATCTGCTGGACCCGGCCGACGACAACGTGCTGAGCTTCCTCACGCTGCCGCAATTGCGCGAGCTGATGGTCCAGCACTGGCCGTGTTTCGAGGCGTACTTCGACGACCGGCGCGAGGTCGAGCTGGCGCTCGACGAGCTGGAGGTCGCCCGCAATGTGGTCTCCCGCAACCGGGCCCTGAACGAGGCGGTCCTCGCCCAGGCCGAGCGAGCCTCGGCCCGGCTCCTGGAGATCCTGGGCAGCGGGGCGGCGGTCCCCTCGTCCGACCGGCTTCCGGTCGACGCCGTCGAGGAGCTGGTCGGCGACCGGTACGCGGATGTGGTCTCCGTCCACTCCGACCGGGTGCGGCTCCAGCGCCAGCTGCCCGCCGAGGACCTCTTCGGCGGTGCGCGCCGCCTCGACGCGATCGGCATCGGACTCAATCTGCTGGTGCAGAACTTCTCCGGCCGTCGGCTGATCCGGCTCGCCGAGTCGGGCTGCCGGGTCCGGCTCCTGTTCATCAACCCGGCGAGCAGCGCAGTCAAGCGCCGTGAGCGGGAGCTGGGCCTCAAGAAGGGCGAGCTGAGCCGGTCGGTGGAGATGAACATCCTCCACATGCGCCGGGTCCGCTCCAAGCTCCGGGATCCGGGCGCGTTCGAGATCCATGTCTTCGACGAGACGCCGCGCTTCACGGCCTACCTGGTGGACGGTGACGGGACGGACGCGGTCGGGGTCGTCCAGACGTATCTGCGGCGCGCACGCGGCATGGAGGCGCCCGTGCTGGTGCTGCGCGGCGGTGGGCGCGCGGTGGTCCGGGCGGGACAGGAGAACGAGCACGGGCTCTTCGAGACGTACCGCGAGGAGTTCGAGTCCGTGTGGGCGGACTCCCGGCCGGTCTCTTGAGAGGTTGTCTCCTACGGAGCCGTTCCTGTGGAGCCGTTTCCCGGCCGTTGCTCCTGAGAGCTGTTCCTGAGGGGCTGTCCGTCCGTTGTCAGTGGTGCATGCGAGGGTGGTCATCACCTGGGGGAGAGCACCACGAAGGAGGTACGGGATGAGCTGGCACCGGGAGGCGCTGGTCGGCTTCGACCTGGAGACGACGGGCACGGAACCGCTGGAGGCCCGGATCGTGACAGCCGCGGTCGTCGGCGTCGGCGGCAGGGACGGGGAGCCGGTGCGGCAGGACACCTGGCTGGCGGATCCGGGTATCCGGATCCCCGCGCAGGCCTCGGCGATCCACGGCATCAGCAGCGAGCGGGCTTCGGCGGAGGGCCGGCCGGTGCGCGAGGTGGCCGACGAGATCGCGGGGACGCTCACGGAGTACTGGCGCCGCGGCGTGCCGGTCGTCGCGTACAACGCGGCCTTCGATCTGACACTGCTGACGGCGGAGTTGCGGCGGCACGGGCTGCCGTCTCTGAGCGATCGGCTCGACGGGGCCGGGATCGGGCCGGTCATCGACCCGTACACCATCGACCGGGCCGTCGACCGCTACCGCAAGGGCAAGCGCACCCTCGAAGCGGTCTGCGTCGAGTACGGCGTGGTGCACGGCGGCGCCCATGACGCGGGGGCGGACGCGCTGGCCGCGGTCCGGGTGGCGTACGCGATAGCCGAGCGGCACGGCTCGGTGGCCGAGCTGACCGCCGCCGAACTCCATGAGCGCCAGGTGGAGTGGTACGCGCAATGGGCGGCGGACTTTCAGCAGTTCCTGCGCCGCAAGGGCACGGCGGACGCGGTGATCGACGGCCGCTGGCCCCTGCGCGAGCCGGCCCCGGTGACCGGCTGAGGACGCGGCCGGCCCCGAGCGGTCCGTGCTTGCGGGCGGTGCGGCGGCCACCGGACGGCCCCGGTCACCCGCGCTCCGGACCGGGGGTGTCCGCGCCCTAGAACGGATACCACCGCACCGTCGCGTCCCCGTCGCGCAGTGATGCCACCCGGCGGCGGAACTCCGCGAGTGCCTTCGGGTTGGTCGGCGCGTGCTGGGACACCCACGCGCAGCTGGCCGTCTCCCGCGCACCGCGCAGCACCGCACAGCCGTCCCATTCACGGACGTCCCAGCCGTACGCGGCGGTGAAGGCGTCGTACGCCTCGGCCGCCAGCCCGTACCGGTCCCGGGAGAGCGCGAGCACCACCAGGTCGTGCTCGCGCAGATCGGCGGAGAAGGTCTCCAGATCGACCAGCACCGGACCGTCCGGGCCGACGTGGACATTACGGGGGAGGGCATCGCCATGGATCGGACCGGGCGGCAGATGGGGGACCAGCGCGGCCGCCGCCGTCGCGAAGCCGTCGCGGCGCTCACGCAGATACTCGGCGTCGGCCGGGTCGATCGCATCGCCCGCGAGCCGTAGCCAGCGCTCGACCCCGCCCAGCAGCTCACGGCGGGGAAGGGTGAACCCGTCCGGCGCGGGCAGCGCGTGGACCAGGGTGAGCAGCCGCGCCAGATCCTGCGGCTCTGCCGGGCGTACGGCATCGGGCAGCCGGTGCCAGAGCGTCACCGGGTGGCTCTCCACCAGCCGCGCCCGGGGCTCGGCGGCCCGCACGGCGGGGACCCCCGAAGCGGCCAGCCACTCGGCGACGGCCACCTCGCGCTCGGCCCGGTCCCGCAGTTCCGGGTTCCGCACGGCGTCCCGGCCGACCTTGACCACCAGGTCGCCCACGGCGAACACCGCGTTCTCACCCAGCGCGAGCAGCTCCGCACCGCCGGACAGTCCGGCAGCGGTCAGCACCTCGCGCGCACGCTTCTCGTTCATGGCTCCGATTTTCGCATCCGTGCAGGCCCGCTTGACGAACCGAGGGCCCGTCAGCACGATGACGAGGGCCACCTGAGCGGCCAGAACGGTATGAAACCGATCGAATGACGCAAGGGGGCGAATTCATGACATTAGCGATTGCGACCGTAAAATCCCGGACGCACGGCCCGCCCGGCAGTCCGCACGACAAGCGGCACCGGCCAGTCAAGCGGAGCGCCGGCTCCTGGTTCCTGGTGCTGCCCGCGCTGATCCCGATCCTCATCCTCAGCGTCGGCCCGCTCCTCTACGGCATCGCGCTGGCTTTCACCGACGCCCAGTCCGGCCGCACCCGCTCCACCCAGTGGGTGGGCGGGCTGAATTTCCAGGACCTGCTCCACGACACCCTCTTCTGGGAGTCCTTCCGGATCGGTCTCCTGTGGGCGGTCGGCGTCACGGTCCCGCAGTTCGTGCTGGCGCTCGGCCTCGCCCTGCTGCTCAACCAGAATCTGCGGATGCGCTGGCTGGCCCGGGCGCTGGCGATCATTCCGTGGGCGATGCCCGAGGTGGTCGTCGGCATCATGTGGCGGCTCGTCTACAACCCGGACGCGGGGGTCCTCAACGAGACCATCCGCGATCTCGGCCTCGGCGACGGCCGGGCCTGGCTCACCGGACTCGCCACCGCCCTGCCCGCCGTGATCGTCGTGGGCGTCTGGGCCGGCATGCCGCAGACCACCGTCGCCCTACTGGCCGGTCTGCAGAACACCCCGCACGAACTCCACGAGGCCGCCGCGCTGGACGGAGCGGGCGCCTGGCGACGCTTCCGCACCGTCACCTGGCCCGCGCTCAGACCCGTCGCTCTCTCCATCACCGCGCTCAACTTCATCTGGAACTTCAACTCCTTCGCCCTGGTCTACGTACTGACCAACGGCGGACCCGGCGGCCGTACCCGGCTGCCGATGCTCTTCGCCTACGAAGAGGCATTCCGCTACGGCCAGTTCGGCTACGCCGCGGCGATGGGCTGTGTGATGGTCGCGGTGATCTCCGTGATCCTCGCCGGGTATCTCGTCGGCCGGCTCCGGGGAGGCGAGGACCGGTGAGCGCGCGTACCAGCAGATCCGCACGTGCCGGACAGTACGTCGCACTGCTCGGCTATCTCGTCTTTCTGGCGTTCCCGTTCCTGTGGCTGATCTCCACCGCCTTCAAACCGGCGCGCGAACTGGGCTCTCTGCACCCGACCTGGATCCCCGAACATCCGACGCTCGACAACTTCCGCGCGGCGTTCGACGAACAGCCGCTGCTCCAGGCCGCTGCCAATTCGCTGATCGTCGCCCTCTGCGCCGCCGTCGTCGCGGTTCTCGTCGCCACGCCCATGGCGTATGTGACGGCCCGCCATCGCTCCAGGCTCTCGACGGCCGCCACCGGCTGGGTCGTGGTCAGCCAGGCGTTCCCGTTCGTCCTGCTGATCATTCCGCTCTTCCTGATCCTCAAGAATCTCCATCTGATCAACACCCTGTGGGGGCTGGCCATGGTGTACGTGGTCTGGGCGCTGCCGTTCGCGCTGTGGATGCTGACCGGATACGTACGGGCCGTGCCCGCCGAGCTCGAAGAGGCCGCCTCGGTCGACGGCGCGGGCCGGCTGCGCACGCTCGTCTCGGTCACCGCGCCGCTGCTGGCCCCCGGCATCGTCGCCACGGCGCTCTTCGCGTTCATCACCGCGTGGAACGAGTTCTTCTTCGCGCTCGTCCTGCTCAAGACCCCGGAGAAGCAGACCTTGCCGATCGTGCTGACCCACTTCCTCGGCGCGGAGGGCGCGGCCGATCTCGGGCCGCTCGCCGCCGCCGCGTTCCTCGCGACCCTTCCCTCGCTGGTCGTCTTCGCGCTCATCCAGCGGCGGATCACCGGTTCCATGCTGGCAGGGGCGGTGAAGAGCTGATGCGCGCACGGGTACGGACGACAGCCGCCGCCGCGGCCACCGCGCTGGCTCTGCTGCTCACCGGCTGCGCGGGGACGGACGACGGCAGGGGCGACGACGGGCGGACCGAGCTCAGCTTCCAGTCGCTGGCCTGGCAGAAGGAGTCCGTCGACGCCAACAAGCAACTGGTGAAGGAGTGGAACGCGACCCACCCCGACATCCATGTCACCTACGTCCAGGGCAGCTGGGACACCGTCCACGACCAGCTGCTCACCTCCTTCGAGGGCGACGAGGCCCCGGACGTCATCCACGACGCCTCCGACGACCTCGCCGACTTCGCGTACGGCGGCTACCTCGCCGATCTGCGCACGCTCCTCCCGGACCGGCTGACCGCCGACATCCCGCAGCAGAGCTGGCGGACCACCACCTTCGGCGACGGCGTCTACGGAGTCCCGTTCCTCCAGGAGCCCCGCGTACTGATCGCCAACACCAGGATCCTCAAGGAGTCGGGGGTCCGAATCCCCACCCCCGACAGCCCCTGGAGCTGGACCGAATTCCGGCAGGTCACCAAGGAGCTGACGGGCAAGGGGAGATACGGCGTCGCCTGGCCGCTCAAGGAGCCGGTCTCCGTCACCCTCAACCTCGGGCTCTCCGCCGGCGGTCGGCTCTTCCACCGCGACGCCGGCGGCAAGGTGACCATCCGCGCGGGCGAGGGCGACCGACTCGTCCCCGGCACCATTCACGACCAGGTGAACACCGACCACAGCGCCGCACGCACCACGCTCGGCATGGGCGGCTCCGACACCCTGCCGGGATTCTTCGGCGGCAAGTACGCCATGGTTCCGCTCGGCTTCTCGTACCGCCAGCAGGTCGTCGAGCAGGCCCCCGAGGGCTTCGAGTGGACGGTGCTGCCCGCCCCCGTCGGCAGCGGGGGACTCGCCCAGGGGGTGAGCCCGCAGACCCTCTCCGTCTCGGAGGCCAGCCCGCACAAGAAGGAGGCCGCGCAGTTCATCGACTTCCTGCTGCGGCCGGGGAACATGGTGCGCCTCGCCAAGGGGGACTGGATGCTTCCGACCGGCACGGCGGCCCTGGCGGACCCGGCCCTGCACACCGACAAGGACGGCTGGTCGACCGGTGTCGCGGTCGCGAAGGGGCTCCGGCCGGCGCCTGCCCAGGCGGTCCGCGGCTACCCGGAATGGAAGGACAAGGTCGCCACACCCGCCCTCCAGGAGTACTACAGCGGGGCGATCGGCGCGGCGGAGCTGAGGAAACGTCTGGTGGACGACGGGAACCGGGTGCTGGCCCGCTATCAGCGCTGAGACGGCCCCGAGAGGAGAGCGGCGCCCGCCACCCGGGGCCGAACCGCACGGGTGACGGGCGGGGGAGGAATCAAGCCGACTCCTCGCCCGCCCGGGGGCGCCGCCCCGTTCCCTCTTCCCGCCTGCGAAGGGTGCCGGTCGTCGACACGGGAGTGGCAAGCCCCATACCCGGGACGGGTGTTGCGACGGCCGCGTCCGACTTGGGCGAGGCTGGCCGGTTTCTTATTACGAAGCCTTGTTGCGTAAGTCACAGCCGCATGAAGGTCTTGATCTGAGCGCGTCAATCGGCAAGGGTTTCGAGCCAACCCCCGGAGATATTCCGGCCGGGGGCCAATCCCCCCACGAAGAATGACGAGGAGACCCCTCTTCATGGCAATTCACAAGCGCGCACGCCGGATCAAGCTGACCGCGGCGATAACCGCCGTGGCCGCAGCCGCCGGAGTCACCCTGATGGGCAGCTCCCTCGCCGGAGCCGCTCCGGCTCCCGCGACGGGCATCGTCTACGGTGCGGACGCGGCGAACGCCGTATCGGGCAGCTACATCGTGATGCTGGACCACAAGGCCGACAAGGCGAAGCTCGCCGAGGAGTACGGCGGCAGGCTCAAGCGGAACTACAGCTCCGCCATCAACGGCTTCTCCGCCAGCGGCCTTACGCTGACCGAGGCCAAGCGCCTGGCCGCCGACCCGGCCGTCTCCAAGGTCGTCCAGAACAAGAAGTTCCACATCGACGCCACCCAGGAGAACCCGCCGTCCTGGGGGCTGGACCGGATCGACCAGACCGAGACGGCCGGCGACGACGCGTACACCTACCCGGACAGCGCGGGCGAGGGCGTCACCGCGTACGTCATCGACACCGGTGTCCGCACCACGCACAACGAGTTCGAGGGCCGGGCCAGCTCGGGCTACGACGCCGTCGACAACGACGACAGCGCCGACGACGGCAACGGCCACGGCACCCATGTGGCGGGCACCATCGCCGGTGCGACCTACGGCGTCGCCAAGAAGGCGAAGATCGTCGCGGTCCGGGTCCTCGACGACTCCGGCTCGGGCACCACCGAGCAGGTCGTCGCCGGCATCGACTGGGTCACCGAGCACCACGAGGGCCCCTCCGTCGCCAACATGAGCCTCGGCGGCGGCGCGGACGAGGCGCTCGACGCCGCGGTCCAGAAGGCCATCGCCTCCGGAGTCACCTTCGCGGTGGCCGCCGGAAACGACTCCGCCGACGCGAGCGGCAGCTCCCCGGCCCGCGTCCCGGAGGCCATCACGGTCGCCTCGTCCACGGTGGACGACGAGCAGTCGTCGTTCTCCAACTACGGCTCGATCGTGGACATCTACGCCCCCGGATCGGACATCACCTCGTCCTGGAACGACAGCGACGACGGTTCCAACACCATCTCCGGTACGTCCATGGCGACCCCGCACGTCGTCGGTGCCGCCGCCCTCTACCTCTCCGGTCACCCGGACGCCACCCCGGAAGAGGTCGCCACGGCGCTGACCGACGGTGCCACCCCCGACGCGATCTCCGACGCGACGGAGGGCACACCGAACAAGCTGCTGAAGGTCGTCGAGTAACCGACCCCCGCAGACGTGACCGGGCAGCGGACGCCCGGCGCAACGGAATCGGCGGCCGCCGCGCCCTCCCCCACGG
>NZ_JBHVFF010000144.1:0-20883 GCF_042801895.1 Streptomyces sp. NPDC057543
GGGCGGGTCTCCTCGACCCGCCCCCGGGGCGTATCCGCTTCACCGCTGGAAGAGGCGGCGTCGTACGTGTGTACAAGTCGTCCACCCCCGTGTGGGTGATCCTTCCATCGGGGCGCAGTATGCGTCCTGGCGCATGACTACACTTCTCCACACATACACGCGTCAGGCCCACAGTGTCGTGCGTCTTCCACGCGGCAAGCCCCTCCACCGCCTGCGGCCGTCGGGACGGCCGTCCGCACTGGACCTGTGAGGACTCACGTGAGCTCGAAACCTGTCGTACTCATCGCTGAAGAGCTGTCGCCTGCCACGGTTGACGCCCTGGGCCCGGATTTCGACATCCGGCACTGCAACGGCGCGGACCGCGCCGAGCTCCTCCCCGCGATCGCCGATGTCGACGCCATCCTGGTGCGCTCCGCCACCAAGGTCGACGCCGAGGCCATCGCCGCCGCGACGAAGCTGAAGGTCGTCGCCCGCGCCGGCGTCGGTCTGGACAATGTCGACGTCTCCGCCGCAACCAAGGCCGGCGTGATGGTCGTCAACGCGCCGACCTCCAACATCGTCACCGCCGCCGAGCTGGCCTGCGGTCTGCTGGTCGCCACCGCGCGCAACATCCCGCAGGCCAACACCGCCCTGAAGAACGGCGAGTGGAAGCGCTCCAAGTACACCGGCGTCGAGCTGAGCGAGAAGATCCTCGGCGTCGTCGGCCTCGGCCGCATCGGCGTCCTGGTCGCGCAGCGCATGTCGGCCTTCGGCATGAAGATTGTCGCGTACGACCCCTATGTGCAGCCCGCGCGCGCCGCCCAGATGGGCGTCAAGCTCCTGTCGCTGGACGAGCTGCTCCAGGTCTCCGACTTCATCACCGTGCACCTGCCCAAGACCCCCGAGACGCTCGGCCTGATCGGCGACGAGGCGCTGCACAAGGTGAAGCCCTCGGTGCGCATCGTCAACGCCGCGCGCGGTGGCATCGTCGACGAGGAGGCGCTCGCCTCGGCCCTCAAGGAGGGCCGGGTCGCCGGTGCCGGTCTCGACGTGTACGCGAAGGAGCCCTGCACGGACTCCCCGCTGTTCGGGTTCGACCAGGTCGTCTGCACCCCGCACCTCGGTGCCTCCACCGACGAGGCCCAGGAGAAGGCCGGCATCGCGGTCGCCAGGTCCGTGCGCCTCGCCCTCGCCGGTGAGCTCGTGCCGGACGCGGTCAACGTCCAGGGCGGCGTGATCGCCGAGGACGTGCGCCCGGGCCTGCCGCTCGCCGAGAAGCTCGGCCGGATCTTCACCGCGCTCGCGGGCGAGGTCGCGGTCCGTCTCGACGTCGAGGTGTACGGCGAGATCACCCAGCACGACGTCAAGGTGCTCGAACTCTCCGCGCTCAAGGGCGTCTTCGAGGACGTCGTCGACGAGACCGTGTCGTACGTGAACGCCCCGCTCTTCGCGCAGGAGCGCGGTGTCGAGGTCCGCCTCACCACCAGCTCCGAGTCGCCGGACCACCGCAACGTGGTCACCGTCCGTGGCACGCTCTCGGGCGGCGAGGAGGTCGCGGTCTCCGGCACACTGGCCGGACCCAAGCACCTCCAGAAGATCGTCGCCGTCGGCGAGTACGACGTGGACCTGGCGCTGGCCGACCACATGGTGGTGCTGCGCTACGAGGACCGCCCCGGTGTCGTCGGCACGGTCGGCCGGATCCTCGGTGAGGCCGGTCTGAACATCGCGGGCATGCAGGTCTCGCGGACGGGTGCGGGCGGCGAGGCGCTGGTCGTGCTCACCGTCGACGACGACGTCCCGGCGTCGGTGCTCGCCGAGATCTCCTCGGAGATCGGGGCCGCGTCGGCCCGTACGGTGAACCTGACCGACTGACAAAGGCCCGAGGGCTCCGCGTACCCGGCATCTAGACGTGCGTCTTACACAAACGTCTGCATGCCGGGTACGCTGCGTTCATGGGACATCGTGAGGATCTGCTCGAAGGCGCCAAGCGCTGCCTGCTGGAGAAGGGGTACGCCCGGACGACGGCGCGCGACATCGTGGCCGCATCCGGGACGAACCTCGCCTCCATCGGCTACCACTACGGATCCAAGGAAGCCCTGCTCAACCTCGCCTTCCTCAAGGTGACGGAGGAGTGGGGCGATGTGCTCACCGAGCAGCCGGACGAGGCTGTGGGCAGCGACGCCGACGGCGGGTCCCGGGCGCCGCTGGACCAGTTCCGCGACACCTGGGAACGGGTGATCGACAGCTATGAGCAGACCCGGTCCGTCTGGCAACTCCAGATGGAGGTCGTCTCCCGGATCGACCAGGACCCGGAATTGCGGAAGGCCCTCGTGGGCCCGCAGCGTGAGGGCCGTGACGGGCTCGCCGAGAACATGCTCGGCATCGATCCGGAGGCGGACCCGGAGAAGGCGCGGGTGGCCGGGCTGTTCTGCCAGGCACTGCTCGCGGGTGTGATGGTGCAGTGGCTGATGGACAGTGAATCCGCGCCATCCGCCCAGGACTTGACGGACGGTCTGAAGGCAGTGCTGGAGGGGCGGGTGGGCCAGTAGGGCCGGGGGTGCGCGGCGGGGCGGCGGCCGCGGATGCCGCGGACGCGCGGCGCCGGTGACGCGGCCTCGGTGACGGTCCTCATGGGGCCCACACGGGGTCGATGTTGGGCCCTGAGGCCCATGACGCGCGCGGGGGCCCGACCCTAGGGTGAGTGACTGTCATGGCACTCACTGACGCCGGGGGGCGGGGCACGTATGTCTGCTATGGGTGGCATACCGGTTCCTGAAGGTCCGGCGCAGGGGAGTGCGGGGCGGCGGGAGCTTCCGCGCCCGCTCAATACGGTGCGAGTGCTGCTCCTCGTGCTGTTCGGGGCGACCGTCCTGGGCGCGCTCGGCCTCTTCGGTTCCGCGCTCGCGGTGGACGCGCTGGGCGCCGAAGTCATCGGCATCCTGCTGTACGCCGCCGCGCCGGGAATCATCGGCGTGCTGCTGGCGCGGCACGTACGGACCGGCGGCAAGCGGGTCTGGTGGGGACTGGTCGCCGTCCAGGTGTGGCTGGTCCTCGGCGGCGTGGCCAACATCGGAGACGGGTCGGCACACGGCTTCACCCAGTTGCTGCTGCCGGTCCTGATCCTGGTCTTCCTCACCCGGCAGCAGAGCCGGGCGTGGTTCCTGCTGCCGCCGGGGGAACGGGGCGAGCGGCCGAAGTTCTCGCTTCCGCACATGATCACCTGGCGTCGGGACCGGGGACAGACGGCCCTGGAGTACCTGGGCCTGGTGCTGATCGTGGTCGCGCTGATCGCGGCCATGGCGCTGAGCGGCGTCGGCGGCCGGATCACCGCGGAGCTCCAGTCGGCGATCTGCTCGCTGAGCGGCTACTCGTGCCCCGCCTCCGGCGACGGCACGGGCCGGGTCGAGGCGGGCGGCGGCCAGGACGGCGGCGCCGCGGCCGGCGGAGCCGCCGGGGGAAGCGCCGCGGGCGCGGACGGCGGCACGACGGTCACGGGCGGTACCGGCTCGAAGGGTGGTACGAACGGCGGCCCGGCCGGCAGCAGTGGCGGTGGCGATGCGAGCGGCGGGAACGCGGCCGGGGGGAACGGCAGCGCGAGCGGCGGGAACGCGGCCGGTGGGAGCGGCAGCGCGAGCGGCGGGAGCGCGGCCGGGGGCTCCTCCGGCGATACGAGCGTGAGCGGCGGCACCGGGGGGCCCGACGACGGCCGTCCGGGCAGCGGGGTCGACACCTATCCCGAGAACGGCGAGGAGCCCGAAGCCGACTACGACGTACCCGCGTCCGACAAGGACGACAAGGGGAACGACCAGGGCGGCGGGGACAAGGCCGGGAAAGAGGACTGCGGAGGCTGGGGCTTCTTCGGCTGCGCCTGGGACCGCACGACCCAGGTCGTCAAGGGGCTCGCGGTCGACGGGGTCTGGGGCGACGTCACCGGGATCATCGACCTCTTCAAGCCCGAGACGTGGTCCGGCATCGCGGACTACGGCAAGCAACTCGGCAACCAGTGGATGCAGGACTCCAAGGACGCCGGCGACAAGTGGGGCGACGGCGACTACCTCGGCGCGGTCTGGGACTGGGGCAAGGCGTCGGTCAACACCGTGGTGAAGGTCGGCGACGACGTCTTCGTCGGCGACGAGGTCCGCGACCGCTGGAACAACGGCGAGAAGACCCGTGCCGTCACCGATGTCGTCTGGAACATCGGCTCCTTCTTCATCCCCGGCTACGACGTGGCGAAGGTCGTCGGCAAGGTCGGCAAGCTCGGCAAGCTGGGCAAGGTCGCCGAGAAGGTGGCGGAGGCCGCCGAAGACGCGGGGGCCGCGGCCCGCCGCGCCCGCAAGGCCGCCGAGCTCGGAGACCTCGACGGGGTCCGCAAGGCCGCCAAGGAGGCCGACGACGCCGCGGACGCGGCGGAGGACGCGGCGCGCCGGACCGGCTGCGTCATCGCTTCCGGGCCGCCCCTGGTGCGTTATGGGGGCAGAACCGCGGGCGTCGGTGGCTCCGGCACCGGTGTGCTGGCCTCCGGTGCGGCCGACCGGGTCGTCCTCGCGGACGGCGGGTGCGACGAGGCGGCCAAGGCCGAGGCTGCTCAGGCGCGCGCCCAGGAACGGGCGGCGCACCTGGAGCAGAAGCGTCTGGAGGAGCCGGAGCGCGCCCGCAAGGCCGAGCTGGAGAAGAAGAAGTACCCGGAGCCGGAGCGCAACGACACCTCGGACCCGCGCAACTACAACCCGCCGTCCTGGGGCAAGGACCTCAAGGACCACAAGCTCGGCGACGCCGACCTGGGCGACGGCTACTGGGCCAGCCGCGACCGCAACCCCGCACCCAACTGGAAGAACGAGTCCTGGCTGCGGTACCAGGAGCAGATCACCGGCACCAACCGGGGCCAGGAGTACGTCGTACCGCACCCCAAGGAGGGCAAGCCGGCCGTGGAGTACGACGGCTGGGACTCGAGCAGGCAGACCTTCCTGGAGGCCAAGAACGGCTACCGCAGCTATCTGTCCCAGACCGAGCAGGGCGCGCTCACGAAGTCCGGCAAGGACAAGTTCATCGCCGAGGCGCAGGCCCAGGTGGAGGCGGCCGGCGGCCGGGCGGTGGAGTGGCACTTCTCCGACCCGGACGTGGCCAAGGCGGCCCGTCAGGCGTTCCGCGACGAGCAGTTGCCGATCAAGGTCGTCTACAGCAAGCCGAAGCCGAACGACAGCACCAGGAAACCGGGTGCCTTCGACGAGTAGCCTGCACGCAGCGGCGCCCGGCGGCGCCGGGGCACGCGAGCCCGGCGTGATCCGAACGAGAGGCCCTGGGGCCTGTCCGGTGGATCACGGCCGGGGTCGCGACGCCTGGCACGGCACCTCGCGGCGTTGCCGAAACGTCCGAACAGCTCCTTCCCCGAGCTCTCGACTCGGTTCGAGCACGGGAGGTCCCGCTTCAGGACGTTCCGGCGCTCTGCGACGCACCGCACCGGACGCCGTGCCCTGTTCGACCCTGATCCGCCGGACAGGCCCCGGGCGCCACACCCGACGGACGAAGCTCGACGGAGGAAAGTGCATGCGACGTGTAGTGCGGGGCTTCTGGGGCCCCCGTCCGGAGTCGGCCGAAGCGCTCGCCGGACGCTGGAAGCGGACGCTGGACGGGCTCACGGAACTGCTCCCCGAAGCGGCGTCGGCGAGCGGCGCGACCGGAGTCGGACCCTGGCGGCACGTCCACGGCTCCGGGCCCGGGACCGACCTGCCGGCGGACGAGGGGGCGCTGCTCGGCGCCCTGCGCGTGGTGCAGGCGGCCGAGGACTGGTCCGACCTCACGGGCACCGCGCTGCGGCTGGTCCGCACGGGTGCGCCCGGCTGGCAGACGGAGATCAGTGGACTGGGCGGGGGCGCCCCGGAGTTCCTGCTCCAGTCGCTCGTGGTGACAGTCCACTCGCCGGACGGGGCCGAGGTTCCCGAGGCCGAACTCCTCGCCGTCCTCGCCCGGGTGTGGGAGCCGGACTTCGGTGACGTGAGCGACAACGACGTGCTCGACGCACTGGAGGACGACGCCGGGTTCTCCATCGGCGATCCCGTCGTGGGCCGGGTCGGATACCTCTCCCCGGGCCGGGCGGCCCTCCTCCCGGACAGTCTGAAGGCGGCCCGGGAGGAACTGCCCGGCGGCGGCGTGCTCCTGCACATCGCGGGCCCCGGCGCGAGCGCGGAGGTGGTGACGGCCTACGAGCGGCTCCGCGAGGCCGGAGCGCTCGATCCGCTGCCCCGCCCGATGGACCGGGCCGTCCTGTGAGCGTCCGCGCCGGGGAGACCTTCGCCGCGGCCCGTGCGCTGGCCGACATCGAGGCGCTGCTGGCCGGCCCCGTGCCGGTGACCGGGCCCACCGCGGCCGAGGGGGATCCGGAGACGGGGGAGTGGACCGCGACCGGCGGCGAGGGCTTCCGCGTCATCCCACTCTGGGAGGGCGACCCGCTGACCGGGGTGTACGCCCCCGAGTGGAACGACGCCGAGGACGCGGCCGAGGCACATCTCGCCGCCCTCGTCTGGGAACTGGACCGCAGATGGGGCCCGCACCGTGCGGTGCCGCTGCACCTGCCGCTGCTGCGCCGGCAGGAGGGCGCCCCCGTCGAGCCGCTGTTCGACGCGCTGTTCGACGAGGATCTCTACGGCGATCTGTCCGTCTGGGGCCCGGTCGGCGGCACGGACCGCTGGGTGGGCGTGAGCGTGGGGCACAGCGACGGCGACGCGCCGCTGGTGCTGGCGGCCCTGGTCAGTACCCGGCCGGTCACCGTCCCGGACGAGCGCTGAGGGCTGCCCCGACGGCGTCGGCGCGTAGTCAGAGCCGGGCGCCCTTGAGCGCCATGTGCAGCAGCAGCCGGTCCTCGCCATCGTTGAGATCGAGGCCGGTGAGCTGCTGGACCCGGGAGAGCCGGTAGTAGAGCGTCTGGCGGTGGATGCCGAGCGCCGCGGCCGTCCGGGACGCCTGGCCCGCGCAGTCGAGGAACACTTCGGCGGTGCGGGCCAGATCCTTGTGCGGCGGGGAGAGCAGGGCGCGCACCGCCGTGTCCGCGGCCACCTCGGCGGGGAGTGCGGTCAGCAGCCGGTACGGGCCGATCGCCGACCACTCGGCGACCGGTCCGAAGCGGGCTTCGGCCGCCGCCGCGCGGGCCGCGGCCGACGCCTCGTGCCAGGCCGCCGCCAGCTCCGCCAGACCCCGGCGGGGCACCGCGACCCCGGCCGTGGCGCCCCGGTCCGCCGCGGAACGCAGCCGGTCGGCGGCGGTCAGTGCCGGATCGAGGACATCGGTGGAGCGCAGCCGGACGAGTGCGGCGAGCGAGGCGGCCCGGGCGGTCCCCGGGGCCGGTACCGAGGTCAGCGCCGCAGCCGAGGGCACCGTACGGACCGACGGCGGATCGTCGGTCCACGGGGTCACGCACACCAGCGTGTGCAGCCCCTCCGCGTCCCGGCCCAGCGCCTCGCGCAACGCGGCCACCGCCATGTCGCGCTGCCAGCCCCGCACGGCGGTGAGGACCGCACCGAACTCCCGGGACAGGTCCGTGCCGGCCCGCGCCTCATCGGAGAGCAGCCCCCCGATCCGGGCCGCCACCTCCATCGCCGCGTTCAGCTGCTGGTCGGTCGGCCCGGGGTCCGCGTCCAGCAGCCACACGTAACCCAGCACGACACCCCGGTGGCGCACGGGCAGACAGATCCGCCCCCGGAACACCCCGGCCTCCGGGGCGGCCGGAATGCGGACCGGGCCGGTTGCGCGGGCGATGCCGAAGCCCTCGAACCAGGCGCGGACCGCGGGGGTGGAGCGCCTGGTCAGGATCGAGCGGGTGCGGACCGGGTCCATCGCCGTGTCGTCGTCGCTGTCGTGGGCGCCGAAGGCGACCAGGCCGAAATCCCGGTTCTCGAGCGTCGCGGGGGCGCCGAGCAGCCCGGAGATCTCGTCGACCAGCTCCTGGTAATCGCCCTTCACCCGGCCATTCTCGCACCGCCTCAGACATATGTCTGAGAACCCGGGAACGGATGCGTGACAGCTGTCGATGGCACACGATCGGAGGGATCCTTAGATTTCACGGTGGTTCTCCGTGCTGTACCGCTTTGTTCCCCCTCTGCCGGTACGGCCTTCGTTCGTACTTTCCGTGGAGGTGCCCCGTGCTGGGTCCCGTGATTCTCGCCGCGTCCCGCAGCGACAGGATGCGCCGTTTCATCTCGGCCGCACCTGGCACCAAGCAGGTCGTCGACCGGTTCATCGCCGGTGAGACCGTCGACCAGGTCGTCCCGGTCATCGAGGACGCCGCCGACAAGGGCCTCGAAGTCACGCTCGACGTGGTGGGCGAGGACATCACCACCCCCGAGCAGGCAGCCGCCGCCCGCGACGCCTACCTCGAACTGGTGGGCCGCCTCAAGGACCTGGGCCTGGGCACCAAGGCCGAGATGTCCATCAAGCTCTCCATGTTCGGCCAGTCGCTGGACGGCGGCCACGAGCTGGCCCTCGCCAACGTCCGCCCGGTCGTCGAGGCCGCCGCCGCGATCGGCACCACGGTCACGCTGGACGCCGAGGACCACACCACCCTCGACTCGATGTTCGCCATCCACGAGGAGCTGCGGAAGGACTTCCCGCAGACCGGCTGTGTGATCCAGGCGTACCTGTTCCGCACCGAGGACGACGCCCGCCGCCTGGCCGCCGCCGGCAGCCGCGTCCGCATCGTGAAGGGCGCCTACAAGGAGCCCGCGTCCGTCGCGTACCAGGACAAGGCCGAGATCGACAAGGCGTACGTCCGCATCCTGAAGACCCTGATGGACGGCGAGGGCTACCCGATGATCGGGTCGCACGACCCGCGTCTGATCGCCATCGCCCAGGAACTGGCCCGCAAGGCGGGGCGCAAACTGGACGAGTACGAGTTCCAGATGCTGTACGGCATCCGCAGCGACGAGCACCTCCGGCTCGCGGCCGAGGGCCACCGGATGCGCGTCTACACCGCGTACGGCACGGACTGGTACGGCTACTTCATGCGCCGTCTCGCGGAGAAGCCGGCGAACCTGCTGTTCTTCGGCCGCTCCATCCTCACCAAGGGCTGACCCGCCCGCCCCGCTGCCCCCACCCCGCTGAAGCAAGGAGACAAGGCACTCATGGACGCTGTGACCCAGGTCCCCGCGCCGGTCAACGAGCCGGTCCACTCCTACGCCCCGGGCTCCCCGGAGCGCGCCCGCCTGGAGGCGAAGCTGAAGGAGCTCAGCCAGAACCCGATCGACCTGCCGATGACCATCGGCGGCGAGAAGCGGATGGGCGGCGGCGAGCGCTTCGACGTCGTACAGCCGCACAACCACAAGGCCGTCATCGGTACGTTCGCGGGCGCCACGCAGCAGGACGCCCAGGACGCGATCGACGCCGCCCTGGCCGCCGCCCCGGCCTGGCGCGCGATGTCCTTCGACGACCGCGCCGCGATCATCCTGCGCGCCGCCGAGCTGCTGTCCGGCCCGTGGCGCGAGACGCTGGCCGCGTCGACGATGCTCGGCCAGTCGAAGACCGCCCAGCAGGCCGAGATCGACACCCCCTGCGAGCTCGTCGACTTCTGGCGCTTCAACGTGCACTACGCGCGCCAGATCCTGGCCGAGCAGCCCCCGGCGAACTCGCCGGGCGTGTGGAACCGCATGGACCACCGCCCGCTGGAGGGCTTCGTCTACGCGATCACGCCGTTCAACTTCACGGCCATCGCGGGCAACCTGCCCACCGCCCCGGCCCTCATGGGCAACGTCGTGGTGTGGAAGCCGTCCCCGACGCAGACCCACGCCGCCGTGCTGCTGATGCAGCTCCTGGAAGAGGCGGGTCTGCCCAAGGGCGTCATCAATCTGGTGACCGGTGACGGCATCGCCGTCTCCGAGGTGGCCCTGAACCACCGCGACCTGGCCGGTATCCACTTCACCGGTTCGACCCCCACCTTCCAGCACCTGTGGAAGACGGTCGGCAACAACATCGCCAACTACCGCACCTACCCGCGGCTCGTCGGCGAGACCGGCGGCAAGGACTTCGTCGTCGCCCACCCGTCGGCCGACCACGCCGTCCTGAAGACCGCGCTCACCCGTGGCTCCTTCGAGTTCCAGGGCCAGAAGTGCTCGGCGTCCTCCCGCGCCTACGTTCCGGCCTCCATCTGGAACTCCGGTTTCAAGGAGAAGTTCGCGGCGGAGGTCGACTCCATCACCATGGGTGACGTCACCGACCTGTCGAACTTCATCGGTGCCGTCATCGACGAGCGCTCGTTCGCCAAGAACAAGGCCGCGATCGACCGCGCCAAGTCCGACCCGTCCTGCACGATCATCGCGGGCGGCACGTACGACGACTCGGTGGGCTACTTCGTCCGCCCGACCGTCATCGAGTGCAGCGACCCGGAGAACGAGGTCTTCACGACCGAGTACTTCGGCCCGATCCTCGCCGTGCACGTCTACGAGGACGACAAGTACGACGCGATGCTGGAGCAGATGGAGTCGGTCTCCGACTACGCGCTGACCGGTTCCGTCATCGCGGGCGACCGCGCCGCGGCCGCGCACACGATGGAGAAGCTGCGGTACGCCGCGGGCAACTTCTACATCAACGACAAGTCGACCGGTGCCGTCGTCGGCCAGCAGCCCTTCGGTGGTGGCCGCGCCTCGGGTACGAACGACAAGGCGGGCGCCCCGCAGAACCTGCAGCGCTGGACCCTGACCCGGGCCATCAAGGAGACGCTGGTCCCGCCGACCGACTACACCTACCCCCACCAGGGCTGACCCCCCACCAGGGCTGACTCCCTACCAGGGCTGACCCCCCACCAGGGCTGACTCCCTACCAGGGCTGACCCCCTACCAGGGCTGACCCCTCCGGGGCGCCGCACCCCCGGCGCCCCACCACGATTTCCGCCTCCCGCCCGGTTCCCCTGCCGGCCGGGAGGCGGTTTCCATTTCCGGGCCCGGCCGCGGTTCCGGGGGTGGGTTCGGATTTCCACGAGCACCTGGCCGAGGGACTTCCGTACCAGGTCCGGTACCTGGCAGTCGTCGGCCGCATACCCGACCGGGATCACCATATGGGCCTTGCCGGGGTCCGCTGCGGGCGGTAGGGACCGGACGGTAGGGGGCACGCCATGCGTGGGAGTCCCATGCGGGTACGGCTGTGGTGTCGAGCCTGTCGGCAGTCCGGCGGTGCCGGCAAGTCCGGACCAGAGGGCTGTCGGACAGAATCGGCGCACGCGGCCGGCCGGTGTGGAGCGGCCGGTCCGTGGTGCGGGTCTGCCCACCGGTCTGCCCCTCCGGTGCGGTGACCGGGTCGCACGGTGTCAGCCGGGGAGTGTCAGGCGGAAGGTGGTGTGTCCCGGGCGGCTGGTGACGGCAACGGTTCCGCCGTGGGCGGTGATGACGGCGTGGACGATGGCGAGGCCGAGACCGGTGCTTCCGGTATTGCGGGAGCGCGCGTGGTCGGCGCGGACGAAGCGCCCGAAGACCTCCGGCTGGAGCTCTTCGGGGATGCCCGGCCCGTTGTCGCTCACGCGCACGGCGACACCGGCTCGATCGGCGGTGAGGGTGATGGTCACCTCGGTGCCGGGCGGGGTGTGGGTGCGGGCATTGGCGAGGAGGTTGCCGATGGCCTGCTGGAGCCGGTGGGCGTCGCCGGTGACGGTGACCGGTTCTTCGGGGAGGTCGAGGAGCCAGCGGTGGCCGGGGCCGACGGCGCGTGCGTCGTCCGTCGCGTTCAGGATCAGCAGGGTCAGATCGACCGGCTCGTGTCCGAGGGGGCGCCCGGCGTCCAGCCGGGCGAGGAGGAGCAGGTCGTCGACCAGGCAGGTCATGCGCTGCGACTCGCCTTCGATGCGTTCCAGGGCATGGCGGACGGCGCCGGGAACGGGGCCTTCGTGGCGCAGGGCGAGTTCGGCGTGGCCCCGGATGTTGGCGACGGGGGTGCGAAGTTCGTGGCTGGCGTCGGCGGCGAAGTGCCGGAGTCGTTCCTCGCCGGCCTGGCGCCGGGTGAGAGCGTCCTCGATGTGGCCGAGCATGTGGTTGAGGGCGGTGCCGACCTGGCCGACCTCGGTGCGGGGGTCGGTGTCGGGAAGCGGCCCCGGCATGGCGACCTCGCCGCTCGCGAGCGGCAGCCCGGCCACCTCCGCGGCCCGGGCCGTGACCCGCTGGAGGGGGCGCAGGGAGATCCGCACCCACAGGGCCCCGGCGACGCCGGTGACCGTGAGGGCAGCGCCGAACAGCGCGGCTTCGACCGCTTCGAGGCGGTGAACGGTCTCTTCCACCGGGTGCAGGGGCAGCCCGGTGATCAGGGTGTCCTGGTCGTCGCCCTGGACAGCCGTGACGCGGTAGATCCCCAGAGCGGAGAGGCGGATGCTGTGTCCGCGTCCGTCAGCGGGGACCCCCGCCAGGGCGCGGCGGTCCCCGGGGGCGAGGGGGAGCGGGCGGTCGCTCGTGTCGTCGACGACGGCGGCCTGGGTGACGGAGCCGTTCACGAGGCGGGCGCCGAAGGTCGATTCGGCCTGGCCCCGGGTGTCGGGACGGTTGTCGGCGTCGGGCTTGGCCTCGTGTTCCAGGCTGGCGGCGAACCGGCCGCCGGACGCCGAGAGCTGCTCGTCCAGGCGCCCCACCAGAAAGCCTCGCAGGGCGAGGGCGATGGTGATGCCGACGGCGAGGCAGGTGAGGGCGAGCAGGGTGACGAGTCCGGCGGTGAGCTGGCCGCGCAGAGTGCGGGGTGCTGGGCGTCTCACGGGGAATCCGGCTTGAGGACGTAACCGACGCCACGCACGGTGTGGATCATCGGGGTGCGTCCCGCGTCGATCTTCTTGCGCAGGTAGCTGATGTAGAGCTCGACGACGTGCGCGCGGCCGCCGAAGTCGTAGGCCCAGACCCGGTCGAGGATCTGGTCCTTGGACAGGACTCTGCGCGGGTTGCGCATGAGGAAGCGCAGGAGCTCGAACTCGGTCCGGGACAGGTCGACAGTGGTCCCGCCGCGTCTGACCTCCCTGGCTTCCTCGTCCATGGTGAGGTTCCCGACGGTGAGCCGGTGTCCCCCCGGCTCGGCGGTCATGCCGGCCCGCCGGAGCAGCCCGCGCAGCCGGGCCAGGACTTCTTCCAGGCTGTAGGGCTTGGTGACGTAGTCGTCGCCGCCGGCGGTGATGCCGGCGATGCGGTCCTCGACCGCGTCGCGGGCGGTCAGGAACAGCACGCACACGCTGGGTGCCTCGCCTCTGAGCGCGCGCAGGACCTGCAGGCCGTCGAGGTCGGGCAGCATCCAGTCCAGGACCACCGCGTCGGGCCGGAAATCACGGGCGGTCGCGAGCGCGGCCGCGCCGTCGGCGGCGGTGCGGACCTGCCAGCCCTCGCTGGTCATGACGCCGGCCAGGACATCGGTGACGTCGGGTTCGTCGTCGACGACGAGGACCCGCACGGATCCTCCGTCGGGGCGGTGCAGAAGCGATGTCGTACGCGGCTCGTCCATGGTTCTTTCAGGTTCCCCCGGCGAGGGCCGTAGTGGGGCGGGTGGTGTCTGTGAGATTCCTCTGAATCGGCGCCGAGGGTGGCCGGAGGGGCGGATTCAGAAGGAACGCAGAGGTTGGGCTGTGAGGCTGGCCGCCCATCGCCGGAGCGAGTCCTATCCGGAGGAGCCCATGACCACCACGTTCACCGGCACCACGTACGAGAGCCGCGGGATGCGCCATCGGCGTCCGCGCCGCAGCTTTGTGCCGTTCCTCGCGCCGCTGGTGATCGGGGCCGGTGCCGCGGGTGTGCTGGCCCTGTGGTGGAGCGACACGACTTCGGTGGTCGGCCCGGCCGGCTGGCTGACCGGGGCGGGGCGCATCACGGGGCTGCTGGCCGGGTACGCCTGCGCGGTGCTGCTGGCCCTGATGGCCCGCGTTCCGCTGCTGGACCACGCCATCGGAACCGACCGGCTCGCCCGCTGGCACGCCCTGGGTGGCCGTTGCACCATCTCCCTGGCCCTCGCCCACACCCTGCTGATCATCTGGGGCTACTCACTGACCTCCCACACCGACGTGGTCGACCAGACCTCCACGCTCGTCCTGCACTACCCCGACCTCCTCAAGGGCACGGCCGGCTTCCTGCTGTTCCTGGCCACCGGAGTCCTCTCGGCCCGCGCGGCCCGCCGCAAGCTGAGTTACGAGACCTGGCACTACCTGCACTTCGCCACCTACCTGGCCGTCTTCCTCACCTTCGGACACCAGCTCTCCAACGGAGCCGACTTCGTCGGCAACCGTCCTGCCCAGATCGCCTGGTACACGCTGTTCCTCGGCGTCGCCGTGCTGGTCGCCTGGTACCGGTTCGCCGTGCCGCTGCGGTGCGGGCTGCGCCACCGCCTGCGCGTGACCGAGGTCCGGCCCGAAGCGCCGGGCGTGGTCTCCGTCCACCTCACCGGCGAACACCTCGACGAGCTGGGGGGCGAGCCGGGGCAGTTCCTGCGCTGGCGCTTCATGACCCGCGGTCTGTGGTGGACCGCCAACCCGTACTCCCTCTCCGCCCCCGCGCACCCCGGTCGTCTGCGCATCACGGTGAAGACCGCCGGTGGCCACAGCGCCGCCCTCGCCCGCCTGGTGCCCGGCACCCGGGTGTGGGCGGAGGGGCCGTACGGCGGCTTCACCGCGAACCGACGCACCTCTCCCAAGGTCCTGCTCCTGGCCGGCGGCGTCGGCATCACCCCCTTGCGCACGCTCTTCGAGACGCTGCCGGGACAGGTGACCCTCGTCTACCGGGCCCGCCGTACCGACGACCTCGCCCTGCGCGGCGAAATCGACGCGATAGCCGCCCACCGACGGGCCACCGTGCACTACGTCGTCGACGAACCGGCCGGATACTCCTCCCCTCTCACCGCCCGGGGCCTGAGCGCGCTGGTGCCGGAACTCGCCGCGCACGACGTGTACCTCTGCGGTCCGCCCGGCATGACACAGGCCGCGATCCAGGCCCTGCGCGACGCCGGAGTCCCGGCACGAAGCATCCACCACGAGTCGTTCGCGTTCTGAGGAGAACCACCATGCGCCGAGCCGTCCTCGCCACCACCGGGATCAGCGCCCTCGTCGTCGCGCTGCTCGCCCTCAAGCCGCACCAGTACCCGGCCCTCGCCGGGGTGGCTCCCCGTTCCCCGACGGACTCCTCCTCCCCGCACACCCCCGCGGGCACCTCGTCGGGCACATCCACCGGCACCGGCACATTCACCGGCGAACCCATCGACACTCCCTACGGGGCCGTGCAGGTCGCCGCCACCCTCTCCCGGGGAAGGATCACTGCCGTCAAGGTTCTCCAGGCCCCGGACCAGAACGGCCGCGACCAGCAGATCGCCTCCTACGCGCTGCCCCGTCTCACGCAGGAAGCGATCGGCGCCCAGAGCGCGCACATCGACGCCGTAACCGGCGCCAGCTACACCAGTCAGGGCTACATCCAATCCCTGCAGAGCGCCCTGGACCGGGCTCATGCCTGACACCGCACACGGGCTGCGCCACGTCGAACACGTCATGGGCACCGTCTTCTCCTTCGACATCCGCGACGAGCCCACCCCGGCCATCCACCGCGCCCTCGCCGAGGCCGTGCGTCAACTTCACCGGGTCGACGCCGTGTTCTCCACCTACCGGCCCGACAGCCACATCAGCCGCCTCGACCGCGGCGAGATACACCTGGACGACTGCCCTCCCGAAGTCCACGAAGTGCTGTCCCTCTGCGCGCAAGCCGGCCACGTCACCAACGGCTGGTTCAGCATCGTCCCGGCCGGTGTCCTGGACCCCTCCGGACTCGTCAAGGGCTGGGCCACGGAAGCCGCGTCCCAACTGCTCCACGAAGCCGGCGCGCACCACACCTGCGTCAACGGCGGAGGCGACCTCCAACTCCGCGGCCGGGCAACCCCCGGCACCCCCTGGCGCGTCGGCATTGCCCACCCGCTGCGCCCCGGTGAACTGGCCACCGTCATCACCGCACGCCACGACCTGGCCGTCGCCACCTCGGGCACCGCCGAACGCGGCGCCCACATCCTCGACCCGCACAGCGGCACACCCGCCACCACGTTCGCCTCCCTCACCGTCATCGGGCCCCGGCTGACCACGACCGATGCCTACACGACCGCGGCGTTCGCCAGAGGCGAGGACGCACGGGACTGGCTGGAAGCACTGGACGGCCACGAGGCACTCGCCGTCCTGCCCGACGGCCGGACATGGCAGACGTCAGGATTCAGCCGGTACGGATCATGAGGCAGGACGCGGACTCGTGCCCTCGAGCAGGGAACGGGGCCCGCACCTTTGCCCGGCCCCGCTCACCAGGAATCATCGGCCACCAGGAATCACCGACGCTTGACCGCTGCCGACAGGACGGCGAAACGTTCGCCCTGTCCGCGCAGGTTCACAACCCTGGAGGCCGAGACACATGACGGAGCCGACGCTGCGCACCGCGCACACCTACCGCCTGGCCCCGGCCGCCCTCGACGAGATCCGCGCCTTCCTGGACACCGCCTTCGAGGGCGGCTTCAGCGACGACGACTGGGACCACGGCCTCGGCGGCATCCACGCGTACGTACGGGACGGCGGCGGGCTGCTCGCACACGGCAGCGTCGTCCAGCGCCGGGTCATCCACGAGGGTCGCTCGTACCGGATCGGCTACGTGGAGGCCGTGGCCGTGCGCGCCGACCGCCGCCGGGAGGGGCTCGGGGGCCGGGTGATGGCCGCGCTGGAGGAGGTCGTCGACGGGGCGTACGCCTTCGGGGCCCTGTCCGCGTCGGCCGCCGGGGCCCCGCTCTACGCCGGGCGCGGCTGGCGGGTGTGGCCGGGGCGCATCGCCGTACAGGCAAGGCACGGGGTGGAGCGGCTGCCGGAGGAGGAGGGCAGCACGTATGTCCGGCCCACGGCCGGCCACGCGCTGCCCGCCGCCTCCGGCACGCTGGTCTTCGACTGGCGGGACGGCGACGTGCTGTGACCGGAGCCGGCCGCGCCGGGCAATCTCCTGCAGCGCGCCCGTGTCCCGGGCCGTCCGCACCGACGGGTACAGCGGCCGGTGCCCCAGTTCGTCGCGGGCCCGCAGATTGACGTCAGCCCGTACCAGGGGTCGGGGTCGATCCGGTCCGCCAGGCCGGCCGACAGCGGCACCCTGTTGAGCTGGTGCAGCTCCACCGCCGTGACCGGGGCGTCGTCCGAGAAGTGCAGGAATTCGGGCAGCGCGTGTGACGGGCCGGCCTCGCCGACGTGCCCGGCCGGTCCTGTCACCGCTTCTGAGCAGGCACGATCGCCCGCTGTCCGGGCGCGGGGCCGGGAACCGGGGGCGGGCGGCCGTAAACCTCCGTCTCAGATAGTAGGAAGTCCGAGTAATTGTGGAGACAGACCGGCCGAGCTGTCCTAACTTTGTATAAGCCGAACGTCTCGCTAGATCCAGCGACTGGCGGTCGTGAGCGCGCGCCCCTGTGCAGGCAACCCCTGCGGCGCCCGCTCCCCGCCCCTTCCGGCGCCTCGAAATCCCGATCTCGACATCACTTTCACGGTTTTTCGATCTCGAAATCCTCGCGATCTCAAGGAGTCGATCCATCATGGCCGAGACGACTGTCCGCCGCGTCCGTCACACCCACCGCCCGACCGAGTCGGAGCGCCGCAATGCCGCCGCCGCCCTGCAGCGGGCCCTCGACCGCAGGGACAACGGCGGCTCCACGGGCCACTGAGACCAGCCGTCGAGGCCGGCCGCCCGGTCGGTGCTCAGCCGCGGCTGATCTCGAAGTGGTCGATGCGCTCGCCCGACTCGGCGAGTGCGGTGACCTTCATCCGGGCATGCCGTCCGGGCTCCACCTCCACCGCCAGGAACGAGAAGCCGGTATAACGCACCCGGGACCACTCCACGGCCCCGGGTGCCCTTCCGCCGCCTTGACCACGTGGTACGTGTTCACGCTGTCCCGGTCCTCGACGTGTCCCTCGTACGTGTCCGGTGCCGGGAAGTTGTACAGCGCCTGCCCGCGCCGTCCACCGTGACGTACACGATGCCGTCCCGCGTCGGGTCGGTGCGCTCGCCGATCGGCACCTTGCGCCGGACCGCGTTCTTCGGGATCGCGTCCGTGCGCTCGTAGACATGGTTGTGGCCGTTGATGACCAGGTCCACCTGGTGCTTCTCGAAGAGCGGCACCCACGCGTCGCGCACCCCGACGTCCGACGTGTGCGCGTTGGTCGTCGAGAAGGCGCCGTCGAATGGGCGAACGTACAGTTCACCACGTGTCCGCATGGTGGACGTGACGTGTCATGACGTGGGACGCGCAGTAAGGTGCGGGCATGTCTCGCAGCATCAATCTCGCAGTGATCCCCGGTGACGGTATCGGCCAGGAGGTCGTGGCCCAGGGCCTCAAGGTCCTCAACGCTGTTCTCCCGCAGGATGTGAAGCTGGAGACCAAGGAGTACGACCTCGGCGCCCGGCGCTGGCACCGTACCGGTGAAACCCTCCCGGACGAGGAGTTGGCGGCCCTCAGGGGTCACGACGCCATCCTGCTCGGCGCGATCGGCGACCCCTCCGTGCCGTCCGGCGTCCTGGAGCGCGGGCTCCTGCTGAAGCTGCGGTTCGCCTTCGACCACTTCATCAACCTGCGGCCGTCGAAGCTGTTCCCGAACACGGCGACGCCGCTGGCCGGCCGCCCGGACATCGACTTCGTCGTCGTCCGCGAGGGAACCGAGGGCCCGTACACGGGCAACGGCGGTTCGCTGCGCACCGGTACGCCGGCCGAGGTCGCCACCGAGGTCAGCGTCAACACCGCTTATGGTGTCGAGCGCGTCGTCCGTGACGCCTTCGAGCGGGCCGACGCCCGCCCTCGCAAGAAGCTGACGCTCGTTCACAAGAACAACGTCCTCGTGTACGCGGGCCACCTGTGGAAGAACACCTTCGACAAGGTCGCGGCCGAGTACCCCGAGGTCACCACCGACTACCTGCACGTCGACGCCGCGACGATCTTCTTCGTCACCCAGCCGGAGCGTTTCGACGTCATCGTCACCGACAACCTCTTCGGTGACATCCTCACCGACCTCGCCGCTGCCGTGACCGGCGGCATCGGCCTGGCGGCGTCCGGCAACATCAACCCGACGGGCAGCTTCCCGTCGATGTTCGAGCCGGTCCACGGCTCTGCCCCCGACATCGCGGGACAGGGCAAGGCCGACCCGACCGCCACGATCCTCTCCGTCGCCCTCCTGCTGCGCCACCTCGGCTACGAGGCCCAGGCCGTGCGCATCGAGGACGCCGTCTCCGCCGACCTCGCGGAGCGCGACGGTATGGCTCGTACGACCGACCAGATCGGCGACGCGCTCGCGGTACGCGTAGCGAGCTGACCCGACGACTCCAATTTTCGAAGCCGCCGGGTCGCAAACCGCACCCGGCGGCTTCTCCTATGCGGTCCCGGGTGCCACCATCGACCACTGGACCGCATTCGCGTCATTTCGTGCACGGCCACCCGGGAGCGATAATCGAACGGGGCCGTCGCTCGCGGTTTGGACCGACCGGCACATGGAGGGTGGGAGAAGGAGCGGGATCTGGCGCGTGCAGCTGCAAGGCGGAGGACTGAGGCATGGCGGAGCCATGGCGACTGACGACAACGCCGCAGACGCGCGCACCGGACCCCGTGACGCCGCCCTCCATGTGTCGGCCGGTCCAAGGCTCGGACGTCCTAGCACCTGTCTGACAGGAGCGACGTGAGCGCGGTCCAACACACACAACCGGTGAAGGACACGCACACATGACGACGCCCACGATCGAGCTCAAGCCCTCCTCGAACCCGCTGTCCGACGCGGAGCGCGAAGCGATCCTGGTCAAGCCCGGATTCGGCCGCTACTTCACCGATCACATGGTGACGATCCGGTGGACCGAGGGCCGCGGCTGGCACGACGGCCAGCTCGTCCCCTACGGCCCGCTCTCCCTCGACCCCGCGACCACCGTCCTGCACTACGCGCAGGAGATCTTCGAGGGCCTCAAGGCATACCGCCAGCCCGACGGCGGCGTCGCCACGTTCCGCCCCGAGGCGAACGCCAAGCGCTTCCAGGCCTCGGCGCACCGGCTGGCCATGCCGGAACTGCCCGTCGAGACGTTCATCGAGGCGTGCGACGTGCTGGTCCAGCAGGACAAGGCATGGGTTCCGGCGCACGGCGGCGAGGAGTCGCTCTACCTGCGTCCGTTCATGGTCGCCACCGAGGTCGGCCTCGGCGTGAAGCCCGCCAACGAGTACCTCTTCATCGTCATCGCCTCGCCCGCCGGCGCCTACTTCCCCGGTGGCGTCAAGCCGGTCTCCATCTGGCTCTCCGAGAACCGCGTCCGCGCCGTCCCCGGCGGCATGGGCGACGCCAAGACCGGCGGCAACTACGCCGCGTCCCTCCTCGCCCAGGCCGAGGCCGCCGAGCAGGGCTGCGACCAGGTCGCCTACCTCGACGCGGTCGAGCACAAGTGGGTCGAGGAGCTAGGCGGGATGAACCTGTACTTCGTGTACGGGAACAAGATCGTCACTCCGGCCCTGACCGGCTCGCTGCTCGCCGGTGTCACCCGTGACTCGCTGCTCAAGGTCGCCCGCGACCTCGGCTACGAGTCCGAGGAGGGCCGCGTCTCCATCGACCAGTGGCGTGCCGACACCGAGAACGGCAGCCTCACCGAGGTCTTCGCCTGCGGCACCGCCGCCGTCATCACCCCCGTCGGCATCGTGAAGTCCGCGGGCGGCGAGTGGACCCAGAGCGACGGCGCGCCCGGCGAGGTCACGGTGAAGCTGCGTGAGCGCCTGCTGGACATCCAGCGCGGCGTCACCGAGGACACCCACGGCTGGATGCACCCGCTCGGCTGAGCCACGGTCCCGTACAGCGACGGTCCCGTACAGCGACGTCCCGTACAGCGACGTCCCGTACCGCGACGGTCCTGTACAGCCACGGTCCCGTACCGCGACGTCCCGTAGCGCGACGCCCGCCCCGGCAGCAGC
>NZ_JBHVFF010000145.1:0-20876 GCF_042801895.1 Streptomyces sp. NPDC057543
CTTCGGCCGCTGCCCGCCCCGACCCACCGACTCTCCCTTCCCCCAGAGGTACGTACGCCATGACGCAGCCGCCCCAGCCGCCCAACGAGCCGCCCCAGGGCGGGTTCGGTGCCCCGCAGGACCCCCCGCCCGGTGGGTTCGGCGCGCCGACACCGCCGCCCGCCGACCCGTTCGGCATGCAGCCGGGCACCCCGCCGGCGGGCGGATTCGGCGCCCCGCAGGCCCCGCCGCCCGCGGGCCCGCCGCAGCAGCCGGTTCCGGGCTACGGCTACCCACAGGGCCCGCCGCAGCCGGGTTACGGCTACCCGCAGGCGCCCGTGCCCGGCCAGCCGCAGCAGGGGTACGGCTTCCCACAGGGCCTGCCGCCCGGTCAGCCGCCCCAGCAGGGGTACGGCTACCCGACCGCCCCGATGCAGCAGCAGTACCCGCCGCAGCAGAACGGGAACGGCGGCAAGAAGTTCAGCACCCAGATGCAGATCATCGTCGCCGCGTCGGTCGCCGTCGTGCTGATCGTCGCCGGTGGCGTCTGGTACTCCTCCAGCGGCGGTGACGACGGCAAGAAGAAGGAAGAGGCGTCCCAGGCCGGCGGCGGCACCGCCGAGGGCAAGGGCGGCGGCCAGGGCGGCGCGGTCGACGGTGAGGGCAAGGAGAAGGCACCGGCGGACCCCAAGTCCACGGTCGCCTTCCAGCTGCCGCTGCCGAAGGTCACCGACGTCACCAAGGTCGACGGTTCCTGGCTGACCGACAAGGCGTACGTGAAGTCCGGCCTGAACGAGATCGTCGGCTACGACCTGGCCAAGGGCACCAAGCTGTGGTCCATACCGCTGGCGGGCCAGGTCTGCGCCGCCTCCCGGCACATGTCCAAGGACTACAAGACGGCCATCGCCTTCGAGGCGGGCAAGCCGAGCAAGGCCAAGAAGTACCAGCCGTGCAACCAGGTCGGCGCGCTCGACCTGAACACCGGCAAGCTGATGTGGAGCAAGTCGGTGATCGCCGCCACCAGCGGTGACGAGCCGGTCAGGTACAACGAGATAACGCTCAGCGGCACCACGGTCGCCGCGGCCGGCACCGAGGGCGGCGCGGCGTTCGACCTCAACACCGGCGCCGAGCGCTGGAAGCCCAAGGTCTCCACCGACGGCTGCTACGACACCGGCTACGGCGGCGGCGACGCGCTCGCCGTGGTCCGCAAGTGCGGTACGTACGACGACCCGCAGCTCGTCATCCAGGCACTGAACCCGACCACCGGCGCCCCGATCTCCTCGTACAAGATGCCGCCCGGTGTCGACTACGCGAGCATCGTCTCCACCAAGCCGCTGGTCGTCGCGGCCGACGTCGGCGACACCGCCGGTGACGGCAGCGGCATCTCGGACTTCTTCTCGATCGACGCCTCCACCGGCAAGCTGCTCACCAGGATCGCGGCGGACGGCGAGAAGTACGCCGCGCGGTGCCACTCCACCGAGGTCGAGAGCTGCAGTCAGCTGGCCGTCGGCAACAACCGCATCTACGTGCCGACCGAGGCCCACGAGGGCACCGGCGAGTACGGCGACACCAACGAGATCGTCTCCTTCGATCTCACGACCGGCAAGCCGACCAGCGACCGGGCCGACGCGGGTGAGCGCTACACGATGTTCCCGATCCGCATGGACGGCGGCAACATCATCGCGTACCGGGAGCCCCCGTACGACAAGGGCGGACAGGTCGTCTCCATCGACGGCGCCACGTTCAAGCAGACGGTGCTGATGGAGAACCCGAGCGACCGGTCCGTCCGCGATGCGGAGACCAGCTTCACGCCGGACTACTCCGAATTCCTCTACAACGAGGGGCACTTGTACCTGGCCAGCACCATGGTGAGCAAGCCCCACGGATCCCTGGACGAGAGCCGCCGCCTGGCGGTCGGCTTCATCAGGGAGTAACTGCCCACCGCATGCGCAGGGGGTGGCGTCCGTTCGTCGGCGCCACCCCCGCGCCCGTATACGGCCCGGACGCTGCCGTCGTCGAACGGTAATGGTCGGCAGGCGGATCGAAACGACACCCGGCCGGACACGTCGGGCCGTCAACTGATCTTGAATGTGTGCCGAGTTGGCCATTCAGGCCTTTTGGCCGGTAAGGCGCCCGTAACGTCGAACAAGCGTGTAGCTTGCCGGGTCAGGGCGGGCCGGGGGGCCTGGTGCCGGTGCTACGGGGGTGTGCTCGATGGGCGTGCGGCTCATGGTGGTCGACGATCACCGACTGCTCGCCGAGGCGCTGGCCTCGGCGCTGAAACTGCGGGGCCACCGGGTGCTCGCGGCGGCCGCGCCGACCACGGGGGCGGCGGAGCTGGTGGTCAGCAGGGCCCCGGACGTCTGCCTGTTCGGCACTGCGGCGCCCGCCGAGCCCGGTGCCTTCGACCCGATCGTACGGATCCGCCGGGAGCGCCCGCAGGTGGCCGTGGTGGTGCTCGGTCCGGTGCCCAGCCCGCGCGGGATCGCGGCGGCGTTCGCGGCGGGCGCCGCGGGATACGTCCGCCACGACGAGCGCATGGAGGGCGTCGAGCGGGCGATGGTCAAGGCGCGCGCCGGTGAGGCCGCGGTGGCGCCGCAACTGCTCCAGGGCGCCTTCGCCGAGCTGCTCAACCCGGCCGCGGCGCCGGACGACGAGGGGCAGCGGCTGCTGGAGCTGCTGACCCCGCGCGAGATCGAGGTCCTGGTGCGGGTCGCCGAGGGGCAGGACACCCGGTTGATCGCGACCGGGATGCGGATCGCGTCGAGCACCGCGCGCACGCATGTGCAGCGGGTGCTGATGAAGCTGGGCGTCGGCTCCCGGCTGGAGGCCGCGGCCCTCGCGGCCCGCACAGGGCTGCTGGACCGGGCGGTGCCGCTGGACGGGCAGGGGCCGGGCGGCATCGGGTAGCACAGGGTGGCGAGGGCGGTCGCGCCCCAGCCCGGCAGGGTCGGCTCGCGGTACCAGGCGCCGGCGCCCTCAGCGGGCGCCTCCTCGGCGTCCGGGGGCTCGGTCCCGTAGACCAGTACGGCCGGTTCGGCCGTCTCGGTCAGTACGGCAAGTACGGCCCCGGGCCCCGGACACCAGAACGCCATCCAGGCCAGTTTCGTTCGTTGTGCGAACCGAGCCCGATGGAATGAACGCTCTCGCGCTCAAAGCTGAACACCTTTCCTGAGCTCGCGCGCACGGGTGGACCCGGATCGCCGGGCCGCGTGCGCGTTGCCTCCCGCGCCGCTTCGCCATTGACGCACCTGTTGAGTTGTGATTCATTGTGTTTGTTTATGTTTGGAGGAACCTGGTGAAGAAGACGGTCACGACGCTCGCCGACGGCCGGGAGCTGCTCTACTACGACAGCCGCGACGATGTCGTGCGCGACGCCGTCGACAGGCGGCCTCTCGACGCCGTCTCGACCTCGTCCGAGATCCGCCGTGACCCGCTCCTCGGCGACAGCGTCGCCATCGCCTCGCACCGCCAGGGCCGCATCTACCACCCGCCGGCCGACGAGTGCCCGCTCTGTCCCTCGCGGGACGGCCGGCTGAGCGAGATCCCCGAGGCGGACTACGACGTCGCCGTCTTCGAGAACCGCTTCCCCTCGCTCGCCGGCGACTCCGGGCGCTGCGAGGTCGTCTGCTTCACCTCCGACCACGACGCGTCGTTCGCCGACCTCACCGAGGACCAGGCCGCCCTGGTCCTCGCGGCATGGACCGACCGCACCGCCGAACTCGCCGGGCTTCCGCAGGTCGAGCAGGTGTTCTGCTTCGAGAACCGGGGCGCCGAGATCGGCGTCACGCTCGGCCATCCGCACGGGCAGATCTACGGATACCCCTTCGTCACCCCGCGTACCGAGCTGATGCTCCGCTCGATCCGGGCCCACCGCGCCGAGACCGGCCGCAACCTCTTCGACGACGTCGTGGCCCGCGAGGAGAAGGACGGCTCGCGGATCGTCATCGCCGCCGAGCACTGGGTCGCCTTCGTGCCGTACGCGGCGCACTGGCCGTACGAGGTCCATCTCCACCCCCGCCGCCGCGTCCCCGATCTGAGGGAACTCGACGAGGCCGCGCGCACGGAGTTCCCACAGGTCTATCTGGAACTCTTGAGGCGATTCGACCGGATCTTCGGCCCCGGAGAGCCGCCGACCCCATACATCGCGGCCTGGCACCAGGCCCCGTTCGGGGTTCCGGGGCGGGAGGAGTTCGGGCTCCATCTGGAGCTTTTCACCGTCCGACGTACATCCGGCAAGCTGAAGTTCCTCGCGGGTTCCGAATCCGGCATGAACGTGTTCATCAACGATGTGCCGCCGGAGGCCGCGGCCCAGCGACTGCGAGAGGTAGCGAGCGAGTGAGCAAGCCCCAGAAGAAGTATCTGGTCACAGGTGGCGCGGGATATGTCGGCAGCGTCGTCGCCCAGCACCTGCTGGAGGCCGGTCACGCGGTCACCGTCCTCGACGATCTGTCGACCGGGTTCCGGGAGGGCGTCCCGGCCGGGGCCGAATTCATCGAGGGCCGCGTTCAGGACGCGGCGAAGTGGCTGGACGCCTCGTACGACGGGGTGCTGCACTTCGCCGCGTACTCCCAGGTCGGCGAGTCCGTCGCGGACCCGGAGAAGTACTGGGTGAACAATGTCGGCGGCTCGGTCGCACTGCTCGCCGCGATGCGGGACGCCGGGGTGCGGACCCTGGTCTTCTCCTCCACCGCCGCGACCTACGGCGAACCGGCCACCACCCCCATCACGGAGTCCGACGCGACCGCGCCCACCAACCCCTACGGCGCCACCAAGCTCGCCGTCGACCACATGATCACCGGCGAGGCGGCCGCGCACGGACTGGCCGCGGTCTCGCTGCGCTACTTCAACGTCGCCGGGGCGTACGGCAGGTGCGGTGAGCGGCACAGCCCCGAGTCGCACCTCATCCCGCTGGTGCTCCAGGTCGCCCTGGGGCAGCGCGAGTCGATCTCCGTGTACGGCGACGACTACCCGACCCCCGACGGCACCTGCGTCCGCGACTACATCCACGTCGCCGACCTCGCCGAGGCCCACCTGCTGGCCCTGGACGCGGCCACCGCCGGCGAGCACCTGATCTGCAACCTCGGCAACGGCAACGGCTTCTCGGTGCGCGAGGTCATCGAGACCGTCCGCGAGGTCACCGGCCACCCGGTCCCCGAGACTGCGGCCCCGCGCCGCGCCGGTGACCCCGCCGTGCTGGTCGCCTCCGCCGCCACCGCCAGGGAACGGCTCGGCTGGGCCCCGTCGCGCGCGGACCTGACCGGAATCGTTTCCGACGCCTGGACGTTCGCCCGCCGAGAGGAACCCACCGCCCCATGACCGACGACGCCGAGCTGCGCACCGCTTTCACCGAGCTGTACGGGACCGCCCCCGAAGGAGTCTGGGCGGCGCCCGGCCGGGTCAACCTGATCGGCGAATACACCGACTTCAACGACGGCTTCGTGATGCCGCTCGCGCTGCCGCACACCGCGCGCGCCGCCGTGGCCCGCCGCACCGACGGCGAACTGCGGCTCCACTCGACCGACGTACCGGGCGGCGTCGTCCGGCTCCGGCTCGACGAACTGGCCCCCCACCAGGGGCACGGCTGGGCGGCGTACCCGGCCGGAGTGTTCTGGGCGCTGCGCGAGGCCGGCCACCCGATCACCGGTGCGGACATCCAGCTGACCTCCACCGTCCCCACCGGAGCGGGCCTGTCCTCCTCTGCGGCCCTCGAAGTCGTCACCGCGCTGGCCCTGAACGACCTCTTCGAACTGGGGCTCTCCGCCCCGGAGCTGGCGGTCATCGGCCAGCGCGCCGAGAACGCGTTCGTCGGCGTGCCGTGCGGCGTCATGGACCAGATGGCCTCCGCCTGCTGCACCGAGGGCCACGCGCTGTACCTCGACACCCGCGACCTCACCCAGCGCCAGGTCCCCTTCGACCTGGCGGCCCACGGACTGCGGCTGCTGGTCGTCGACACCCAGGTCGAGCACGCGCTCGGCGACGGCGCGTACGCCGAGCGGCGGGCCGGCTGCGAGGCGGGGGCGGCGGCACTCGGCATACGTACGCTGCGCGAGCTGCCGTACGACGGACTCGGCGCGGCCCTGGACACCCTGGCCGAGGCCGGCGTGGACGAGTCCGTGGTGCGCTACGTACGCCATGTGGTCAGCGACAACGAGCGGGTGAAGCAGGTCATCGCGCTGCTCGACGCGGGCGATGTGCGGGGAGCGGGCCCGGTCCTCGTCGCGGGGCACGTCTCGCTCCGCGACGATCTGCGGGTCTCCTGCCCGGAGTTGGACCTCGTGGTGTCCGCGGCGGGCGAGGCCGGGGCGCTCGGTGCGCGAATGACCGGCGGCGGTTTCGGTGGCTCGGCGATCGTCCTGGTGGAGGAGGCGCAGGCGGACACGGTCGCCAAGTCCGTGCTGGCGGCGTTCGCCTCGGCGGGGTACGCGGCGCCGCGCGTCTTCCCGGCGGTTCCTTCGGCGGGTGCCCGGCGCCTCGGCTGAGGCCGTTCACTTCAGCCTCACGACGGATCACGTATCACACCCTACGGAGCGGAGCCTGCCACTTCTGCGAATCGCCTTCCTCATCGGCCGCACGGCCTTACGCTGATGCACAGCACCGGTGGGGGCCGGTGCTGATTCAGGGGTACGAGACAGTCGGGTACGGCGCCCGGGGCGGGTGGCAGTCGACACACACGGCGGCGGCCGTGGGACTGCGGTCCATCTCCCCGATCCGGGCGGCCGTACCCGCGGCCGTTCCGTCCCTTCGTCGGGCCGGGGGTGGCCCAGCAACAGGCAGCATGGGGGTCCCTGTGGTTCGTATCCGGGTTCTCGTGGTGGACGACCACCGCATCTTCGCCGAGTCGCTCGCGGCGGCGCTCGCGGCCGAGCCGGACGTCGAGGTGGCGGCGGCGGGCAGCGGCCCCGCCGCGCTGCGGTGTCTGGAACGGGCCGCGGCCGAGGGGCGCGGCTACGACGTGATGCTGGTCGATGCCGAACTGGGCGTCCTGGCCGGTGCGCGGGACCACCGGACAGCCGTCCCGGCGCCCCGCAGCGGGAAGGCCGCCCCGATGGACGGCATCTCGCTGGTCGCCGGGGTCCGTTCGGGCCGGCCCTCCGTGCACACGGTGGTGCTCGCCGAGAAGGACGACCCGCTCCGGGCCGCGCTGGCGCTGCAGGCCGGGGCCTCGGGCTGGGTGGCCAAGGACTGCTCGCTGCAGCGGCTGCTCACGGTCATCCGGGGGGTACTGCGCGACGAGACGCATCTGCCCCCCGCCCTGCTCACGGGCGTGCTGCGGGAGCTGACGGCGGCGCGCAAGCACCGCACCGAGAGCGAACAGCTCGTCGAGTCGCTCACCCCGCGCGAGCGCGAGGTGCTGCGCTGCATGGTCGCGGGCCTGGGGCGCAAGGCAGTGGCGGAGCGGCTCTACCTCTCCCCGCACACGGTGCGTACGCACATGCAGAACGTGCTGGGAAAGCTGGGCGTGCACTCGACGCTGGCCGCGGTCGCACTGGCCCGGCGGGCGGGTGTCGGACCGGCGGACCTGGCACCGGCCGGGCAGACTCTAGGGGATGTTGTCGAACGGGGCAGTCAACCGGCGTAGCAGTCCGGCCAGTTCACTCCGCTGTTGTGTGGAGAGTTCGCCCAGGATGGCGCGCTCCTGGGCGAGCAGGCCGGCCAGCGACTGGTCGGCCTTGTCGCGCCCCTCGGCGGTGAGCCGGACCAGCACGCCGCGGCGGTCGCTGGGGTCGGGGAGGCGCTCGACGAGGTTCTTCTTGGTCAGCCGGTCGATGCGGTTGGTCATCGTGCCCGAGGTGACCAGGGTCTGGGTGAGCAGCTGGCCGGGGGAGAGCTGGTAGGGGGCGCCGGCCCGGCGCAGGGACGTCAGTACGTCGAACTCCCACGGCTCCAGGCTGTGCTCGGAGAAGGCGATCCGGCGGGCCCGGTCCAGATGGCGGGCCAGGCGGGAGACGCGGCTGAGCACCTCGAGTGGTTCCACGTCGAGGTCGGGGCGCTCGCGGCGCCATGCAGCGACCAGTCGGTCGACCTCGTCCTCCATGTGGATCAGTGTAGAGGGTCTGTCGACATGAAGTCTCTTGAATTCAAGTGTCTTGACATCAAGATAGTCATCGCGTGATCCTGATTCCATGACCGCACCCACCTGGGATCCGCAGCAGTACCTGCGCCACGCGGACCATCGCACCCGTCCCTTCCACGACCTCCTGTCCCGCATCGCCGAGCCTCCGGCCGCCCCCTCACCCCGTATCGCCGACCTCGGCTGCGGCGCGGGCAACGTGACGACGCTGCTGGCCGACCGCTGGCCGAAGGCGCACGTCACCGGCTACGACAACTCCCCGCAGATGCTGGAACAGGCACGCACCCACGCCGGCCCCCTCCTGGACTTCGCCGAGGCCGACGCCGCGACCTGGACCCCCGACGAGCCGTACGACCTGATCGTCTCCAACGCCCTCCTCCAGTGGGTCCCCGACCACACGGCCCGCTTCCCGGTCTGGCTGGACGCCATCACCCCCGGCGGGACGTTCGCCTTCCAGGTCCCCGGCAATTTCCACCAGCCCAGCCACGTCCTGATGCGCGAACTCGCCGGTTCGCCACGCTGGCGCGACCGCCTGGCCGGCGAGCTGCGCCACGCCGACGCGGTGCTCAGCCCCGCCGCCTACCTCGACGCGCTGACGGCCCCCGGCATCACGGCGGACGTCTGGGAGACCACGTACCTGCATCTGCTGCCCGGCGAGGACCCGGTACTCGACTGGGTCCTGGGCACCGGCCTGCGCCCCGTCCTATCGGCCCTGGCCGACGACCCCGAGGCCCGCGACGCGTTCCTCGCCGAATACCGCGACCTGCTGCGCACCGCGTACCCCCGGGGCCCGCACGGCACGGTCTTCCCGTTCCGCCGCATCTTCGCCGTAGCCCGTAAGGAGAAGTGATGATCGCCGCCCTCGACCACGTCCAACTGGCCGCCCCGGAAGGCTCGGAGCACGCCCTGCGCACCTACTACACCGACACCCTCGGCATGACGGAACTGCCCAAGCCCCCGGCGCTCGCCTCCCGCGGCGGCTGCTGGTTCGCGGCGGGCCCGGTCCAGCTCCACGTGGGCATCGACCCCGACTTCCACCCGGCGAGGAAGGCCCACCCGGGCCTGCGCGTCACGGGCATCGAGGCGTACGCGGCCCGGCTGGCGGAACGCGGCGCGGAGGTGACCTGGGACGGCGACCTGCCGGGGCACCGGCGCTTCTTCAGCCACGACCCGGTGGGGAACCGGCTGGAGTTCCTTGAGCGGGTTGACGGGTGAGCGTCACAGCTCGTCGAGCGCTTCCCGCGTGATGTCGATGTCGATCGGGAACGGAACGCCTGTCTTGAGACGGTCGTGATGGATTCCCGTCAGGGCGTACGACTTGGACACCGGGTCCAGCTCGTAGACCCGCACCACCGGGTGCTGGTCGGTGCCGGCCATCTCGACCAGCCAGAAATTCGGGATACCGGCCCCGGCGTACTTCTGCGGCTTGGTATCGCGGTCACGGGCCTCGGAGTCGGGGGAGACGACCTCGACGGCGAGGAGGATGTCGGAGGCTTGGAAACGCGTCAGGTCAAGGTCGGTGGCGGCGTCGGCGCGGACGACGGACACGTCGGGTTCGGGGCCGTTGCGCCGGTCCAGCAACACGGTCATTTCCCGCTCAGCCTTCAGGTCGTCCGGGATCGTGGCGCGAAGGCCGATCATCAACAGGTCGATCATCTTGGCGTGGAAACGTCGCTGTGGACTCACAAAAACCAGGCTCCCGTCGAGCAGCTCCGTGTGCGGCGGGAGATCGGGCAAGGTGAACAGATCGTCCACCGTGTATCCGTCCTGGGGCGGCACCGGCCAGCGGCTGCTGTGCCCCGTGATCGGCTCGGCGGTCATGATTCCTCCCATGGACGGGATTCTGGTCCTGCTCCCTCACGGTAGCGGCCGGGATCGAAGAGCGTCATCACAAAGAGTGACGCCGGTCCCGTGTCGACCTCCGGCTCGGCGAAGAGTCACTGGTCACGGCATTGGTACCGCAGCCGCGGCGCCCTCGCCGGTAAACCGCCCGGGGGGTGCGCCTACGAGCCGTTTGAAATGCCGGCTCAGGTGCGACTGGTCGTAGAAGCCGGCCGCGACCGCTACGTCTGCGGGCGGCTGTCCATCGAGCAGCAACCGTCGGGCGCGGTCGATCCGGCGGGCCATCAGGTACTGGTGCGGCGCGATGCCGAAGGCGCCGCTGAACGCCCGTACCAGATGCGCCGGGTGGGCGTGCAGCAGCTTCGCGGCCTCGTCCAGGGTCACCCCCTGGAGCAGCCGGTCGTCGAGGAGTTCCCGCAGGCTGTGGGCCACACCGCGATCGGGCACCCGCCGACGGGTGACGATCCGGGGCCGCAGGTGGCCGCGCAGCCGTTCACGGATGAGGGCGAGGCGGCTCTGCGCTTCCAGTTCGTCGCCCCTGTCCGCGAGTGAGGTGTGCAGCTGTCCGACGCGTCGGCGCAGCAGGGGGTCGACGAGGTCGGGGCCGTCCACCGCCGGGCCGATGAAGCTCTCGTCCAGCTGGGTCAGGTCCAGATAGAGGACCCGCTTGCGGAAGCCGTGGGAGGTGGCGGGCGAGCCGTTGTGCGGTACCTGCGGCGGGAGCAGGGACACCGTGTCGTGCGGGGTGCCGCGCTCGTGGCGGTTCAAGTCGTAGCGGACCGCGCCGTCGTCGACTATGAGCAGTGTCCAGACGTCGTGGACGTGCATCGGGTACGCGTGCTCGGTGAAATGTGCGTGGAAGACCTCCACCACACCCGGGACCTGCGGGCGCCACGCGGAAACCTGCTGCCGGGCCACCATGCAAGGAATGTACAAGACGGTGCGGCAGGCCGGTCGGCAGTCTCGACGCATGACGACCGACGACGCCCCCGCACGTTTCGACACCAAGATCGCCGTACTGTTGCGCGAGGACCTGGAGACCTGGCAGCGGCTGAACGTGACCGCGTTCCTGGTCAGCGGCCTCGGCCCGGAGCTGCCCGAGGTGATCGGCGAGCCGTATGCGGACGCCGACGGCACCGCGTATCTGCCGATGTTCCGCCAGCCCGTGCTGGTCTTCGAGGGGGCGAAGGAGACACTGACCGCGGCGCACAGCCGTGCACTGTCCCGCTCGCTTCCCCGGTCGGTGTTCACCTCCGACCTCTTCGCCACCGGCAACGACCGGGACAACCGCGCGGCGGTGCGGGCTGTGGCGAAGGACCAGCTGGACCTGGTGGGTCTCGCCGTGTACGGACCGCGCAACGCGGTCGACAAGGTACTCAAGGGCGCCCGTATGCACCCCTGACCGCCGGTGGCCCGGGCGCCGCCCCCTCAGCTCTTGCGGTGTCCTATCAGTCGCGGTTTCGACTCCAGGTTCTCCAGGCCGTGCCAGGCCAGGTTCACCAGATGGGCCGCGACCTCCGCCTTCTTCGGCTTGCGGGCGTTGACCCACCACTGGCCGGTCAGGGCGACCATACCGACCAGGGCCTGGGCGTACAGCGGGGCCAGCTTCGGGTCGAAGCCGCGGGCCTTGAACTCCAGGCCCAGGATGTCCTCCACCTGGGTGGCGATGTCACTGATGAGGGAGGCGAACGTGCCGGTCGACTGGGCGACGGGGGAGTCGCGGACCAGGATGCGGAAACCGTCCGTGTACGTCTCGATGTAGTCGAGCAGGGCGAACGCGGCCTGTTCCAGGAGTTCGCGGGGGTGGCCCGCGGTCAGGGCGCCGGTGACCATGTCGAGGAGCTGGCGCATCTCGCGGTCCACCACGACCGCGTACAGGCCCTCCTTGCCGCCGAAGTGCTCGTAGACGACCGGCTTGGAAACACCGGCCCGGGACGCGATCTCCTCGACCGATGTGCCTTCGAAGCCCTTGTCGGCGAAGAGCGTACGGCCGATGTCCAGCAACTGCTCGCGCCGTTCCTTACCGGTCATCCGCACCCGGCGGGTGCGCCGGGCGGAGGAAGGACGTTTGTTCTCGCTGCTGGTGCTGGAGTCGGTCGCCACGTCGTCAATCATGCCGCTTCGGTGTGCGCACGGTCGCGCCGGGAGTCGATACGGCGGGACTCGATCCGGGCGGCGTCGGGCCAGCGCACGTCGGACGCCCAGCCCAGTTTCTCGAACCAGCGGATCAGCCGGGCACTCGAATCGATCTGCCCCTTCATCACACCGTGCCGCGCACTCGTCGGATCCGCGTGGTGCAGGTTGTGCCAGGACTCGCCGCACGACAGCACCGCGAGCCACCACACGTTCCCCGACCGGTCCCGGGACTTGAACGGACGCTTGCCGACCGCGTGGCAGATGGAGTTGATCGACCACGTGACATGGTGCAGCAGCGCCACCCGGACGAGAGAGCCCCAGAAGAAGGCCGTCGCCGCCCCCCACCACGACATCGTCACGAGACCGCCGACCAGCGGCGGAAGCAGCAGCGACACGGTCGTGAAGGTGAGGAAGTGGCGCGAGATCCCACGGAGCGCCGGATCCTTGATCAGATCGGGGGCGTATTTCTGCTGCGGAGTCTGCTCCTCATCGAACATCCAGCCGATATGCGCCCACCACAGCCCCTTCAGCAGGGCCGGGAGGCTCTCGCCGAACCGCCACGGCGAGTGCGGATCGCCCTCCGCGTCCGAGAAGCGGTGGTGCTTGCGGTGATCCGCCACCCAGCGCACCAGCGGGCCCTCCACGGCCAGTGAACCCGCGACGGCCAGAGCGATACGGAGCGGGCGCTTCGCCTTGAAGGAACCGTGGGTGAAATAGCGGTGGAAACCGATCGTGATCCCGTGGCAGCCGATGAAGTACATCGCCACGAGCAGACCGACGTCGAGCCAGCTCACGCCCCGGCCCCAGGCCAGCGGCACCGCCGCGACCAGCGCCACGAAGGGCACCACGATGAACAACAGGAGAGCGAACTGCTCGACCGACCGTTTACTGTCCCCGCCGAGCGTGGCGGAGGGAAGGGCCTGGTCATCGGCCGCCGACGGCTGGGCCTCGTCGACCGCAGCGGGGCTGGTGTTCATGGGGGTTCCCCTGGGGATGAGGAGTACGACGGACTCTGTGGCTACGCATCCGTAACCTACGCTTACGTAAGTATGGCAGCGCAAAGGCCCCCGCACGAGAGCGCGACGGGCCGTCCACGAAAGGGAAACCCGATCGGGGCGGAGCGGCGCCCAGAGTGTGGACACCTATCCTGTGGGGGTCGGACAGCGCGGTCCGCACTCTGCTTTCCCGGGGTGGCGTCAGCACCGCTGCCGACCGCGGCCCCGGAAGACCTCGTGCCCGCCCGTCTCCCACCGCCACCCTTGTTGGGAGTCGCTTCGCGACACACCTCCTCATTCACTGCAAGGAGCCGCACACTGTGAGCAGTGCCGACCAGACCCCCGCCGCCAGCCCCGAGCTGCGCGCCGACATCCGCCGCCTCGGCGACCTGCTGGGCGAGACCCTCGTACGCCAGGAAGGCCAGGAACTCCTCGACCTCGTCGAGCGCGTCCGCGCCCTGACCCGCACCGACGGTGAGGCCGCCGCCGAACTCCTCGGCGACACGGACCTGGAGACCGCCGCACAGCTCGTGCGCGCCTTCTCCACCTACTTCCACCTCGCCAACGTCACCGAGCAGGTCCATCGCGCCCACGAGATGCGTGATCGCCGCGCCGCCGAGGGCGGGCTCCTCGCCCGCACCGCCGACCGGCTGAAGGACGCGGACCCGGCCCACCTGCGCGAGACCGTCAAGAACCTCAACGTACGACCGGTCTTCACCGCGCACCCCACGGAGGCCGCCCGGCGCTCCGTGCTCAACAAGCTCCGCCGCATCGCCGAACTGCTGGACACGCCGGTCATCGACGCCGACCGGCGCCGCCAGGACCTGCGCCTCGCCGAGAACATCGACCTCATCTGGCAGACCGACGAACTCCGCGTCGTCCGCCCCGAGCCCGCCGACGAGGCCCGCAACGCCATCTACTACCTCGACGAACTGCACGCCAATGCCGTCGGGGACGTACTCGAAGACCTCGCGGCCGAGCTGGAGCGCGTCGGCATCGAACTGCCCGCCGGTACCCGCCCCCTCACCTTCGGCACGTGGATCGGCGGCGACCGCGACGGCAACCCCAACGTGACGCCCGCCGTCACCGGCGAGGTATTGATCCTCCAGCACGAGCACGGCATCACCGACGCGCTGGAGCTCGTCGACCACCTCCGCGCGCAGCTCTCCAACTCCATCCGCTACACCGGCGCCACCGACGAACTGCTGACCTCGCTCCAGGCCGACCTGGAACGCCTCCCCGAGATCAGTCCCCGCTACAAGCGGCTGAACGCCGAGGAACCGTACCGCCTCAAGGCCACCTGCATCCGGCAGAAGCTCGTCAACACCCGAGAACGCCTCGCCGGCGGCACCCCGCACCGCCCCGGCTGCGACTACCTCGGCACCGCCGAGCTCCTCGCCGACCTGGAACTCATCCAGACCTCGCTGCGCGAGCACCGCGGCGGCCTGTTCGCCGACGGCCGGATGGACCGCACCATCCGCACCCTCGCCGCGTTCGGCCTCCAGCTCGCCACCATGGACGTACGCGAACACGCCGACGCCCACCACCACGCCCTCGGCCAGCTCTTCGACCGGCTCGGCGAGGAGTCCTGGCGCTACGCCGACATGCCGCGCGAATACCGGCAGAAGCTGCTCGCCAAGGAACTGCGCTCGCGCCGCCCGCTCGCCCCGACCCCGGCCCCGTTGGACGCCGCGGGCGAGAAGACCCTCGGCGTCTTCCACACCATCAAGGACGCCTTCGAGCGGTTCGGCCCCGAGGTCATCGAGTCCTACATCATCTCGATGTGCCAGGGCGCCGACGACGTCTTCGCGGCCGCCGTCCTGGCCCGCGAGGCCGGACTGCTCGATCTGCACGGCGGCTGGGCCAAAATCGGCATCGTGCCGCTCCTGGAGACCACCGACGAGCTGCGCGCCGCCGACGTCATCCTCGACGAGATGCTCGCCGACCCGTCGTACCGCCGGCTCGTCTCCCTGCGCGGGGACGTGCAGGAGGTCATGCTCGGCTACTCCGACTCCTCCAAGTTCGGCGGCATCACCACCTCGCAGTGGGAGATCCACCGGGCACAGCGCCGGCTGCGAGACGTCGCGCACCGCTACGGCGTACGGCTGCGGCTCTTCCACGGCCGCGGCGGCACCGTCGGCCGCGGCGGCGGCCCCTCGCACGACGCGATCCTCGCGCAGCCGTGGGGCACGCTGGAGGGCGAGATCAAGGTGACCGAACAGGGCGAGGTCATCTCCGACAAGTACCTCATCCCCGCGCTCGCCCGGGAGAACCTGGAGCTGACCGTCGCGGCCACCCTCCAGGCGTCCGCGCTGCACACCGCGCCCCGCCAGTCCGACGAGGCCCTGGCCCGCTGGGACGCCGCGATGGACACCGTCTCCGACGCCGCGCACGCCGCGTACCGCAAGCTGGTCGAGGACCCCGACCTGCCCGCGTACTTCTTCGCCTCCACCCCCGTCGACCAGCTCGCGGAACTGCACCTCGGTTCGCGTCCGTCGCGGCGTCCGGACTCCGGCGCGGGCCTGGACGGGCTGCGGGCCATCCCGTGGGTCTTCGGCTGGACCCAGTCACGGCAGATCGTGCCCGGCTGGTACGGCGTCGGCTCCGGCCTCAAGGCGCTGCGCGAGGCCGGTCTGGACACCGTCCTCGCCGAGATGCACGAACAGTGGCACTTCTTCCGGAACTTCATCTCGAACGTGGAGATGACGCTCGCCAAGACCGATCTGCGGATCGCCCGCCACTACGTCGACACGCTCGTCCCCGACGAGCTGAAGCACGTCTTCGCCGACATCGAGGCCGAGCACGCGCTCACGGTCGAGGAAGTCCTCAAGGTCACCGGCGAATCCGAACTGCTCGGCACCAGCCCGGTGCTCCAGCAGACCTTCGCCATCCGCGACGCCTACCTGGACCCGATCTCCTACCTCCAGGTCACGCTGCTCGCCCGCCAGCGCGAGGCGGCGGAACGCGGCGAGGCGGCCGACCCGCTGCTCGCCCGGGCCCTGCTGCTCACCGTGAACGGTGTCGCCGCGGGTCTGCGCAACACCGGCTGAGCCGCCGGGGCGCGGGTGCGGTCCCGCTCACAGGGCGAAGAACGTCGCCACCAGCAGGACCGCACCCGCGATCCCCGTACCCCAGGCGATCCGGGGCAGCCGCAGGCCGCCGCCGATCACCAGGGCCGCCAGCACCAACGCGCCGCCCAGCGGCACCCACGCATGCAGGAAACCCGGAATCCCGGTGCGTACGACATCGTCCGTACCCGGCTTCACGACCACCGGGAAGCGCTCGCCCCGCTGCGCCGCCACAGACTTCTCGATCGTCACCCGGGCGCGCGCGGCAGCCTGCCCGGACGGTGTGAACGGACCGGTACAGACGTCGGCGCCACAGCCCGTGACGGTCATCGTGCCGTGCTCGCGGCCCTTGGGCAGCATGATGTGGTGCGCCGAACTCCACGAGGAGAACACACCCGCGGCGAGCAGCAGCAGGACGACACCGCCCATGGCGGCATTGCGGGCATGGACCAGGGCGCGGTGGGAGGAGCTCCGCTTCATGGGGAGCGATCCTTGGGCAGAGCGATGCGCCCGGTCAACTTATGGCTGAAAATCGCCGGGGTACCGGCGGGAATGTCAGAGTTGTGCGCGCGGGCCGGGCCCAGGAGTTGTACGCGCTCCGCGCCCGCCCCGGAACTAGGAGTTGTACGCGCTCTGCGCGCGCTCCAGCCCCTCCGCCAGCAGACACTCCACCGAGTCGGCGGCCCGGTCCACCAGGTACCCGAGCTCCTTGCGTTCGACGGACGAGAAGTCCTTCAGCACGAAGTCGGCGACCTGCATCCGCCCCGGCGGCCGGCCGATCCCGAACCGGATCCGGTGGTAGTCGGCGCCCATCGACTTGGTCATCGACTTGAGCCCGTTGTGCCCGTTGTCGCCGCCGCCCAGCTTCAGCCGGAGCGTCCCGTAGTCGATGTCCAGTTCGTCGTGGATCGCCACGACGTGGTCGGTCGGCACCTTGTAGAAGTCGCGCAGCGCGGTGACGGGGCCGCCGGAGAGGTTCATGTACGACATCGGCTTGGCCAGGATCACCCGGCGGTTCTCCGGTCCGGGCGGGCCCATGCGGCCCTCGACGACCTGCGCCTGGGCCTTCTGCGCCCGCTTGAACTTCCCGCCGATCCGGTCCGCGAGGAGATCGACGACCATGAAACCGACATTGTGCCGGTTAGCCGCGTACTCGGGACCGGGATTGCCGAGGCCCACGATGAGCCAGGGTTCGGTGGCGTCGGACATCTGCGCTCGGTCTCCTCGCGTACGGATGGTTCCGGATGGCCCGGTTACAGGGAAACGGCCCGGTTACAGGGAAGCGGGACGGAAACGGGACGGCGGGTCCTCGAACAAGGAACCGCCGCCCCGTCAGTGAAGCAGTGAAGCAGTGCAGCAGTGCTGCCGGGAGGGCGAGGCTCAGGCCTCGGCGCCCTCTTCGGCGGCCTCGGCGGTCGGCTCCTCGGCCTGCGCGGCGACGACCTGGAGCACGACGGCGTCCTCGTCACCGGCCAGCACGGAGCCCTTGGGCAGCGGGACGTCCTTGGCGAGGATCGAGTCGCCGGCGTCCAGGCCCGCGATGGAGACCGTGACGGACTCGGGGATGTGGGTGGCCTCGGCCTCGACGAGCAGGGTGTTCTGCACGTACTCGAGGAGGTTGCCGCCCGGGGCCAGGTCGCCCTCGACGTGCACGGCGATCTCGACGTTGACCTTCTCGCCGCGCTTCACGGTCAGCAGGTCGACGTGCTCGATGTTGCCCTTGAGGGCGTTGCGCTGCACGGCCTTCGGGATGACCAGGGCGTCCTTGCCGTCGATCTCCAGACCGATCAGGACGTTGGCGGTCTTGAGCGCCATCATCAGGTCGTGGCCCGGCAGCGTGATGTGAACCGGCTCGGCACCGTGACCGTAGACGACCGCGGGGACCTGGTTCGCGCGGCGGGTGCGACGGGCAGCGCCCTTGCCGAACTCGGTACGGACCTGGGCGGCGAGCTTGACCTCAGCCATGACTGCACTCCTCGTATGGTGACGAAAACTGGACGGTCACCCGGCCCACGACAGGCCTGCTACGAAGAGCGCGTCGATAACGGACCGCCGTACACATGGGTACGGCCTCCCTCGCCGAGCAACTCGCTGAGTCTACCCGGCGGGGAGGCCGCACCCAAAGTGGATCTTCCGAGGCCCGCTGCCTACTGCTCCTCGAAGAGGCTGGTGACCGAGCCGTCCTCGAAGACCTCGCGCACCGCACGCGCGATCATCGGAGCGATCGAGAGTACCGTGATCTTGTCGAGCTCCTGTTCGCCCGGCGTCGGCAGGGTGTCCGTGAAGACGAACTCGCTGACCTTGGAATTCTTCAGACGGTCCGCGGCCGGACCCGACAGCACACCGTGGGTCGCCGTCACGATGACGTCCTCGGCACCGTGCGCGAACAGCGCGTCGGCGGCGGCGCAGATCGTGCCACCCGTGTCGATCATGTCGTCGACCAGGACACAGACCCGGCCCTTCACGTTGCCGACGACCTCGTGGACCGTCACCTGGTTGGCGACGTCCTTGTCACGACGCTTGTGGACGATCGCGAGCGGGGCGTCCAGCCGGTCGCACCAGCGGTCGGCGACGCGCACCCGGCCGGCGTCCGGGGAGACGATCGTCAGCTTCGAACGGTCGACCTTGGCACCGACGTAGTCGGCCAGTATCGGCAGCGCGAAGAGGTGGTCGACCGGGCCGTCGAAGAAGCCCTGGATCTGGTCGGTGTGCAGGTCGACGGTGAGGATGCGGTCGGCGCCCGCCGTCTTCATCAGGTCGGCGACCAGACGGGCCGAGATCGGCTCGCGACCGCGGTGCTTCTTGTCCTGGCGGGCGTAGCCGTAGAACGGCACGATCACCGTGATGGAGCGGGCCGAGGCGCGCTTCAGCGCGTCCAGCATGATGAGCTGCTCCATGATCCACTTGTTGATCGGAGCGGTGTGGCTCTGGATCAGGAAGCAGTCGGCACCGCGAGCGGATTCCTGGAAGCGGACGTAGATCTCACCGTTGGCGAAATCGAAGGCCTTCGTCGGCACGAGGCCGACACCCAATTGGTGCGCAACCTCCTCGGCCAGCTCGGGGTGGGCGCGGCCGGAGAAGAGCATCAGTTTCTTCTCGCCGGTCGTCTTGATCCCGGTCACAGCACAGTCTCCTCAGACGTGTTCCTGGCGTTGCACGCATGTGTCCCGATGTGCAACGAGCCAGCCGAAATGGGGTGAGCATCTATCACGGTACGCCGTGCTCGGCGCACCTGTTTCCGGTCAGCTTTCGCTGTCGTGCTCCGGAGCGGCGGCCTGAGCCGCCTGCGCTGCGGCACTTCCCGGACGCTTGCGGGCCACCCAGCCCTCGATATTCCTTTGCTGGCCGCGCGCGACGGCCAGCGAACCGGGCGGTACGTCCTTGGTGATGACCGAGCCGGCCGCGGTGTAGACACCGTCCCCGACCGTGACCGGAGCCACAAACATATTGTCCGAGCCGGTGCGGCAGTGGGAGCCGATCGTGGTGTGGTGCTTGGCCACTCCGTCGTAGTTCACGAAGACGCTCGCCGCACCGATGTTGGTGTGATCGCCGATCGTCGCGTCACCGACGTAACTCAGGTGCGGGACCTTCGTGCCCTCGCCGATCGTCGCGTTCTTCATCTCCACGTAGGTACCGGCCTTGGCCTCGCGTCCGAGCCTCGTGCCCGGCCGGAGGTACGCGTACGGGCCGACCGTCGCGCCCGCACCGACCTCGGCCCCGTCCGCGACCGTGTTGTCCACCCGTGCGCCCGCGCCCACGACGGTGTCCCTGAGGCGGGAGTTAGGTCCGACCTCGGCGTCCTCGGCGAGATGTGTGGCGCCGAGCAGCTGGGTGCCCGGGTGCACGATCGCGTCCCGCTCGTAGGTGACCGTGGCGTCGATCAGCGTGGTCGCCGGGTCGACGACGGTCACTCCGGCCAGCATGGCCCGCTCCAGCAGCCGCTGGTTCAGCAGCCGCCGGGCCTCGGCCAGCTGGACCCGGTTGTTGATGCCGAGGATCTCGCGGTGGTCGCCCGCGACCGAGGCGCCGACCCGGTGCCCGGCCTCGCGCAGGATGGACAACACGTCGGTGAGGTACTCCTCACCCTGGCTGTTGTCCGTACGGACCTTGCCGAGGGCGTCGGCGAGCAGCCGGCCGTCGAACGCGAAGACCCCGGAGTTGATCTCCCGGATGGCGCGCTGGTCCTCGGTGGCGTCCTTGTGCTCGACGATCTCGACGACCGCACCGCCGGCCGGGTCACGGACGATCCGCCCGTAGCCGGTGGAGTCCGGGACCTCGGCGGTCAGCACGGTGACGGCGTTGGCGTCCGCCGTGTGGGTGGCGGTGAGCGCGCCGAGCGTCTCGCCGGACAGCAGCGGGGTGTCGCCGCAGACGACGATCACGGTGCCCTCGACGGTCCCGCCGAGCTCGTCGAGACCGACGCGCACGGCGTTGCCGGTGCCGCGCTGCTCGGCCTGGTAGGCGGTGCGCAGCCGGTCGTCGATCGCGGTGAGATGCGCGCCGACCTGCTCGCTCTCGTGGCCGACGACCACGACGAGATGCTGCGGGTCGAGTTCGCGGGAGGCGGCGACGACATGTCCGACGAGCGAGCGCCCGGAGATCTCGTGCAGAACCTTGGGGGTCTTCGACTTCATACGGGTGCCCTCACCCGCTGCGAGGACGACGACGGCTGCCGGGCGGATGACGCTCACGGAAATGCCCTTCGGCTTCGGGTGGTGGACATCCGAAGGATACCGGGGGGCCCGTGGGCCGACACGGGCGCGGGCCCCGACCGCACTGGTC
>NZ_JBHVFF010000146.1:0-20850 GCF_042801895.1 Streptomyces sp. NPDC057543
ACCGCCGGGGGGGCCCCCCCCGTCCCGCCGGGGGGGGCCGCCACGTCGTCGTGATCAGGGCCGGCCGTCGACGGTGACGACCCCAACTCGCCTGGCAGTGCCCGCGGCCGAGGGCGCACCCGTGGGACTTCTCTGGGACTTTACGCCCGCGGCGGGGGGGGTTCCGACCCGTGATCCCACTCCAACGTCCTGCGGTGTGGCGGTCACTGGTTCCGATCGGTGGCAGCCGCCCGCAAGGGCGTCAGAAAACAGCTCTCGACGACGAGCAGCGGGCGGGCGCCCTGCTGTTCGCGCTTGTGGCGGATGCGGTCGGTAGGTTCTCACTGGCCCACACAGCCCTCCACCGATTCACGGGGGCCGTCGTTCCAGGCGGGTACCTGGTCGGCGACCAGGTCCGGTTTACCAGCGGCGCTCAGCCGGCGGCTCCTGACCGTGCACTACCGCGCTCGTGGAGCCGACATCGGGTGAGGTCCGCGACCGGCCGACGTTTCGCGACTGATCCTGGACCGCCACTCTTCACCCTTTTCGGAACTCTCAGAGCATGATGAGCAGACGCGTCTTCGGCTTGAGCTTCCTGTTCACCGAACGACTCTGCACGTATACCTCCAACTTGGGATTGTTTCCCGCCTTCACCGAGACGGTCCCGTGGATACCTGTGCCGAACAGAAGGCTGCGCGCCGCGTCACCCGTATAGGCGCGGTCGGTGTCCTTCTCGACCACGATGACTTCCTTATTGGGCTGAACCTGCACCCGGGTACCCAGCTGGTAGTAACACGAACCGCGTTCGTACGTCACGCCGGGATGCGAATCGACGAAGGATCGAATTTCGACCTCCTTGTCGACCTTCAGGAGCCGATACCTGTCGGCCGAGATCGGTTCGAGGTTCGCCCGCACCTCGTCGACCGATATGTCCTGGCCGACGGCGAACAGGTTCTTCGTACCGCGCACGCCCTGCTCGCGGCCCCGGAGGAAACTGGTGGCGGCGGCGCGCACGGTACCGATCGCCTCCTCGACACCCTCTTTGGAATCCGCGTCCCAGATGGCGATGTTTCCGGCCGGAAAGCCGTAGTTCTGGGCGGTTCGCTTCGCCAGGGAGTTCGGAACGAGGATCGCGGAAGTCCAGTGGCCCGGAAGCGCGCCCATCTTCGCCGCGATCCTGTCGAGCCAGGGGCCGAGGATGGCCATGTCGCCGTCATGTCGCCTGTCGCCGCCGGAGGCGTTCTCCTCGCCGTCCGTCACCACGATCTGAAGGAAACTGTGCTCGCCGTACTCCTCCCAGATGTGGTCCAGGTCGTCCAGAGATTTCAGCGAGGCCTCGATGAGGGCCGTAGCGCCGTTGTTGACCTTGTACAGGCCCCGCATGGACGGCAGATGCTTCACGTCCATGTCCCAGACCAGGTTCTCCACTTTGTGGTCGAAGGAGTAGAGGCTGATCCGGGTCTCATGGCCGAGGCTGTCCGACTCGGCCTTCAGACCTGCCACGAACTCGTCCACGACGCGGATGAGTTGACCCTGGTGCGGATGCATGGAACCCGAACAGTCCACTACTAGCGCGACGTGATTCACCTTGTGCTGGATCTTGTTGGCGGACACGCTTCTACTCCCTCTCCGAGGCTCCCCGAGTGATGGTTCCACCGTATGGGGAGGCACTGACAGTGGAGTCTGACGGCCGATCACCCGCCTGCTCCGTGGCAGACTCCGGCCGACTCGGCAAGGACGGCTCGCCGAGGCGATGCGGATGGACATCGCCGGCATCAAGCCCAAGTCCCCCGGAAAATACGACGCCCGCATCCGGGAGACGGTGGAGAGCCTGAAGGGCAACAAGAACATTCAGGCGCTGCTCAGTCAGGAAGCGGTCCGGCGGCTTCCGTGGGGCATCAGGAGCACACGGTCGTACCGCGGCGTGGTCCTGACTGTCGATGGCCCATATCGGGCGTCGCCCAGCGGTCAGAGGCTGGTGAGGAGGTCGTCGAGTGGGGCGGGTACGCGGTCGGGGTCGAGTGCCTCGACGAGGAGGCGGCCGTAGCGGATCTTGCGCCCCTTCTTCGTGCCGAGGAAGCGTCGCAACTGCTGCTGCGAGGTGCGGCCCCGCTGTGCGGGCTGGCGCAGGAAGGTCTGCAGGGAGCGCAGGTCGCCCTCCGCCCGGACGACCTCCTCCACCCGTGTCACGCCCAGCGCGCGGATGAGCTCGTCCTCCAGATCCGCCGCGCAGACGAAGAACCCCTGCTGTGCCGCACCGGCCCGCTCCCAGCCGCGAGCGTAATAGCGAAGCTCCGCCTCGTCGCACAGTCCCGTGAGGCAGAGGTCCAGGCCGGGTGGCCCGAGGAGCTGGGCGAAGCGCCCGACGCTCATCGCACCGCCCATCGGCAGGACGCAGACTCCTTCGGCCGCCAGGTTCCGGCCGCGGCTCGCGGCCAGCGCACCGACCGCTGCGACATCGCTCGGTCCTTCCAGCAGGACGGCCTTCCGGACGGACAGCCGCGCGGCCAGCTCACGCGCCGGGTCACTGGGGCCGCCGGCCGCCCACGCGGTGACCGCCTCCAGGAACAACCGCATGTCAGCCATGAGGCCGAGTCTCCGCCCTTCCCGGCCACCACGCCAGGGGATTTCCGACGGCGCGTCGATCGACGGTGAGCAGTCGGCGGCGGTCGGCACGTCCCAGGTGACCGGGACGACCACGCGGTAGTTGTCCTCGCTCAGCACCTGCGCCCGCACGGTCATGCGGGCGATCCGCGCCGGGGCCGAGATCTCGCGGCAGTAGCGCCGGTCGGATCCGATCCGCGCACGACGTTGGAAGCCCGGCCCGAAGCCGTGTCCCTGAAGGAGGTTCTTCACAACATCTCTTTCGAAACAACTGTTGTAGGTCTAACCTCGGCGCATGGTCGCTTCCTCTGCTGCCCCCGTCGAGTCCGCGGAGCGGCACATCGAACTCGACACCGCCGCCCTGCGCGTACTTGCTCACCCGTTGCGCCTGAGCGTCCTCAGCCTGCTGCGCGACCGTGGTCCGTCCACCGCCACCCGGGTCGCCGACGAACTCGGCATCAATCCCGGTGCGGCCAGCTACCATCTGCGTCGCCTCGCGTCGGGCGGACTCATCGTGGAGGAGCCGGACCGTGGCACCGGCCGCGAGCGGTGGTGGAAATCCGCCCATCGCCAGTCGGTCCACGATCCTGCGACCGGGTCCGCGGAGCAGCGCGAGGCCGGACGCGGGTACACCCACGCAGTGGCCCTTGCCGCCGCGGATCGGCTGCGCAGGTCCGCACAGGAGGTGGCTCTGCTTCCGCGGGAGTGGCTCGACGTCGCCACCTACAGCGACTTCCTCCTGCATCTGACTCCGGGCGACGTGGACCGGATGCGGGCGGAGATCTTCGAGGTGATCTCGCGATATCGCCGCAGTGCGGGTGAGGCGTCCGAGGGCTCCTCTCCGGTGACGCTGCAAGTGCAGGCGTTTCCGGTGCCCGGGACGGCCGTGCCGCCGGCCGGTGACGCGTGAGCGCGCACGACATGGCCGCGTCCGCGCGGCCTGCCTACCGGGACGTCAATGTCCTGCGCTGGCTGAGCGCCTATACGGCTTCGGTCACCGGCGACGTCGTGTACTTCCTTGCCCTGTCCTGGGCCGCCACTCGCGCCGGCGGCCCCTCTCAGGTGGGACTGGTGGTCGCGGCCGGGGCGCTTCCCCGTGCGGTGCTCATGCTCGGCGGGGGCGTGGTGGCCGACCGGTTCGGGCCACGCCGTGTCGCTGTCGCCGGCGACACGGTTCGCTGTGCGGTGATCCTCGCCGCCGCGGTGGCGGTGATGTTCACGTCCCCGCGCGTATGGCTGCTGGCCGCGGTCGCGTTGGTCTTCGGCGTGGTGGACGCGGTGTTCATGCCGGCGGTGGGCGCGCTCCCGCCGCGCATCACGACGCCCGATCAACTCGCCCGGGTGCAGGGGATGCGCGGACTGTCGATCCGGCTGAGCAATGCCGTCGGCCCCGTCATGGCGGGAGCCGTCCTGGTGACCGGCGGCGCGGCGGGCGCGTTCACGGCCGCGGGCGTTCTCTTCGCTCTCTCGCTCGCCACCCTGCTCACCGTACGGATCGCTCCTTCGCCGAAGACATCTCAGCATGCTTCCGCCCGGCGTGAGTTGGGGGACGGCTTGCGGTACGTCCGCCGCCACCGGATGCTCGCACCACTGGTCACGGTGGTCGGGCTGAGTGAGATGTGCTTCAGCGGTCCGGTCGCCACCGGCCTGGTGCTCCTGGCGGACGAACGCGGCTGGGGCGCCTCGGGCATGGGATGGATCGCGAGCGCGTTCAGCGTCGGAGCCGCGGCCTCGGCGTTGCTGCTCACCGTGTCGGCCCGGATACCGCGCCCGGGGCCTGCGATGTCCGGCGCGTTGCTCGTCACCGCTGCGGGAGCCGTCGGCCTGGGGCACGCGCCCGCGCTTCCCGCCGCCGTGATGTTCGGTGCTTTGATCGGCCTGACCAGCGGCTTCACCACGACCGTGACCGGTGCCCTGATCCAGACGGAGACCGACCCCCGATACCTCGGCCGTGTCACCTCGGTCACGACCCTGTGCACGCTGGGCCTCGCGCCCGTACTCTTCCCGGCCGTCGGCATCACGGTGGCCCTCTGGGGAGCCGACGTGTTCTTCGCCGGATGCGCCGTGATCTGCCTGCTCGCCGCGGTGCTCGGCTTTGCTGCACCCGCGATACGGTACGCCGAGCTCCTATCCCCCAAGCACGCGTAGCCGCCAGGCTGTTGACCTGCCTTCGGTCTCGGACGCGATGGCCATGCGCCCGAGTGCGGTCCAGCCGCGCTCGGCTGTGGCGCCGGTGGGCGACGTGGCCTACGGCATCGTGCCGATGCCGGGAGGCCAGGCGGACTGCCAGGAGCGGTCGATCCGCGTCGCGTCGACCTTCCTGGAGCGCACCGAGCAGCGCGTGGACGCGGCGATCGCCATCGGCCCGCCCGCACTCGACGGCTCCGGACTCGGACGTTCGCGCGACGGCGCGGACCGGGCGCTGCGTGTGCTGCTCGCCAACGGGGGCGACCGGCGGGTGGCCACGGCGGAGGACGTCCACGTCGACGCGCTCATGCTGGACCTCGCCGATCCGGCCGCCGCGCGCGGGGACGTGACGACCGGGCCCGACGCCCGCCTGCTCGACTACGACGCCCGGCACCAGTCGCAACTCGTCCACACGCTCAGGTGCTGGCTGGACGCCTTCGGGGACGTGGCCGCCGCGGCGTATGTGCACCCCAACACCTTCCGGTACCGACTGCGACGGGTCGCAGAGGTCGGTGAGATCAACCTCGACGACCCTGGCGAGCGGTTCGCGGCGATGCCGCAACTCCGGCTCCGCCCGCCCGGCACCATGAGTAGAAGCCGGATACCGCGACGAGTCAGCATTCGTCCGTACCGCCCGAACACCACCTGAAGGTTTGTGGAACTCCACGAATCCGCTGCGTCACCTGATGTCCAGGATGGGCCATCAACCCCGACGCAGCGGTACGGAGGTAACCATGACCGCCGTGGTCACCGAGGACGCCTGGACACCCGCGGGTCAACCGGACAGCAACGATCACGATGGTGGTCATGCTGTGCGCCCGGTCGATCGACTACATCGACCGGTTCTCCATCAACATGGCTCTGCCGTCGATCGGAGAGGAGTTCCATCTCGGCAAGACCGCGCAGGGCTCGCTGGTCACCGTCTTCGCGCTGGTCTACATGATCTGCCAGATACCGGCCCCGGCTACCTGGCCGATCGGTATGGATCCCGCAAACCGATGCTGATCACGCTCGTGCTGTGGTCGCTGTTCACCGCTTTGACGCGCCCGCCAGCCAGCCCATTGCCAGCGGCGCGATGACCCCCGCGGTGATCGCGTTCTGGGTCCCACAGCGCGCCGAACAGTTCAACTTCCCGTCGACCGGCACCAAGTAGTCGGCCGACGCACCAGCAATCAAATCCAGTCCGGACAGAAGGTCCGCACCGGACAGACAGAAGGGATCGCCCCATGGTCACCGAATCGGAACTGGTCGCGACAATCACCGCCCGAGCGGCGGAAGTCGGCGTCCGCGTCTGGCTGCACGCGGCCGATCTGGACGGCCCGCGGCATATGGGCATCGACGCCGAGGAGCCGGTGGTCACCGCGTCCGTGTTCAAGGTTCCCGTGGCAGTGGAACTTGCCCGGCAGGCGGCCGACGGCGAATGCGACCTCGCCGAGCGGATCGTGGTGGCAGCGGGACATCCGACCGCCAGCCCGTACGGCCTTGCGACCTTCCGCCACGACGTCACGATGTCCTGGTACGACTTGGCCGTCCTGATGATCGGCATCAGCGACAACGTCGCCACGGACCTGATCCTCGGAAAGGTGGGAAAGGCCGCGGTCGCCAAGACGCTGCGTCGGCTCGACCTCCCGCACACGGCCGTCACCCACGACTGCGGGGAGCTGTTGCGCACGATCGGCGAGGACCTCGGGATCGACTACCAGGACGACGAACGGATCCTGGCCGCGTTGCCGGCCGAACAACTCGCCGAGCTGCGTGCGTTGACACCCGGAGAGACCTGCCGGACCACCGCCGCGGAAAGCACCCGGTTGCTGGGCCTGATCTGGCGTGACGAAGCGGCGCCCGCGGCAGCGTGCGCCGACGTCCGGCGCTGGCTGGAACTGCAGTTGTGGCCGCACCGGCTGCGCTCCGGCTTCGCGGACGACGACGTCAGGATCAGCGGCAAGACCGGAACGCTGCCCTCGCTGCGCAACGAGATCGGCGTGGTGGAGTACCCGGACGGCGGCCGGTACGCAGTCGGTGTCTTCACCCGGGCCGTCGACGCCCGATCGAGAGTTCCCGAGCGTGACGCCTTCATCGGGTTCGCCGCCGCCCAGGCGGTGGACTGGCTTCGGCGGTGACCCGTACCGGCGGCCGGGTGTTTCGTCGGCCGCGATGAAGGTTTCACCAGTCTCGTCGTTTCTCACGAATCGGCCATGAGTGCGCAGGCCATATCCTCCCGGAATCACCCGTTCTCCCTCGCAGAGACGAGAGGTGCACATGTCCGAACCCGATGAACTCCGTGGCTGGTCGGAAAGCCGCCTTCCCGAGTTGCCGGCCGAGTACAAGGTGCCGGCCGCATCTCGCCGTATACGCACACGGCGAATTATCGACCGCGCGTGCCGGGGTACTGAACAAGGACACCGGCGTCGAGGCCACCGCGGACTCCGTCTTCCGGATCGGTTCGATCACCAAGGTCCGGACGACCACGCCGGCGATGCAGCTCGTCGATGTGCCGCGTTGGGGCACCTCTCGCCGGAGCAGGACGCCGAGCCGCAGCGAGACCGTCGGTCGTGGCCGTTCACCCGGGTGTCGACCGGTCCGGGCTGTGCTGGTGGCCGACGTCGCGGACGAGGTCCAGGCCGAGGACGCGGTCCAGGTGGGCGAAGGTCTCGAATTTGGCGCCGGGCGGCACATCGGACCGTCCCGCCACATCCGCCAGCAGATCGAGGACTGTGGTGACGTCGAGGTCCTCGACGAGCGCCGCGTGCGACTCCCGCAGCAGATCGGCGGGGATCGGCCGGGACGGCTCCTGCGCCCAGTCCGCCACCTGCCGGCGCCACTGCCGCAGTGTCCCCCGGGCCTCGGCCAGCGCCGCACCGGTGACCGTGACCGGCGTGGCGTAGGGCCGGTGGAGCAGCAGCAGGCGCACTGCCAGGGGATCGGCGGTCTCGGGCACGAGTACGTCGGGCCTGTCCGGGGAGAGGAGGTGGCCGGGGTCGGGCACGCCCTCCTCCAGCAGGACCGTGCTGACCCGGCCCACCTCGATCCGGCCGCCGGTGGCGTCGCCGGTGTCGGCGCCCTGGGCGACCACGTGCACGTCGGCTGGGCCACCGAGTGCCGCGTCCGGGTGGTGGGCTCCGACGGCAGCGGGGGGATGGATGCCGAGCACCGCCATGACGCGGTCGAGCGCCCGGGCCTGATCAGGAGTCAGTTCCGGGGTGGTGAGGACCGTGACGACCTGGAGGCCGTTCAGCTCCGCGGTGCGCGCCAGTACGTCACCGACCAGCGGCACCCGCAGGTGCACCGGACCGATCCCGGTGCCGGTGCCGAGGGCCGGCAGATGGACACAGCTGCGCAGCAGGTGGCGGGGCGCGGCGGGGATTTCCATGAGGTGGCCGGTGCGGGTGTCGGCGATACGCAGCATGATGCGGAGGCTAGTCCCGGACGCCGTCCGCGCGTGGGAGAACGGGGCGGGGAGTCCGCCCGTCGTCCCGGCACAGCTCCGGTCTCAGTGCTCCTCGGTCAACTGCTCGTCCAGCTCGTCGAAGAGCAGTTCGCTGTGGTCGATCTGGCCGGTCCGGTAGGCGGATCGCGCCACCAGGTGGGCGGCGACCGGACCGGTCATCAGCTGGAAGAAGCCGATCAGCGCGAGGGTGGCGAGATCCATGCCGCTGCGCAGCCGCAGGGCCACCCCGGCGAGGACCAGGAGCATGCCGAGAGTCTGCGGCTTCGTGGCGGCGTGGCTGCGGGACAGCACGTCCGGCAGCCGCAGCATTCCGATCACACCGAGCAGACAGATCGCCGCGCCGGTGAACACCAGCACCGCACCGGCCGTGTCGAGGATCTGGAGCCAGACGTTCACGGTGCTTCCCCCTCGGTCCCGCCCGTGCCCTCGCGTCCCTCACGTCCCTCACCGCCGGCTCCGGCCGCTTCCCGCCGCGGTGCCGGCCGGTCGCGCGCGGCGATGAAGCGGGCGATGCCGACCGACCCCGTGAACCCGAGGAAGGCCAGCACCAGCATGATCGGGAAATAGAACGGGTCGCGTGCGAAGGCGGACTTGGCACCGAGGCCCGCGATGATGAGGGCGGCACACACGTCGAGCGAGATGGCCCGGTCCAGCATGGAGGGGCCCCGCCAGATCCGGGCGAGGAGCCCCGCCCCGGCGATGACGATCACGGCGACGGCCGCGGTGAGCAGCACCTGGTCGGCGGTCTCCGGCCCACTCATGCGCCGTCCCCCCTGTCGCGCCCGGTCGGTGGCGGTGGTTCGGCGACGCGGGCGATCTCGTCGGACGTGCCGAAGGCCCGTACGGTCAGCTCCTCGATCCGCCAGACGGAGCGCCGCGCCGCGTCGAGTACGGCGGGCCTGTCCGCGTCGAGGACGTGCAGGAAGACAGTGGCCGTGGCGCGGCGTACCTCGACGATCGATCCGCCGGGCACGTTCGACACGGCGACGGCGGTGGCCGCGAGCATCAGGTCGGAGCGGCAGCGCAGCGGTACGGCGATGACGGCGGCCCGGTGCGGGTGGTCGACGAAGATCTGCCGGGTCACCCGTACGCCCGAGGTGTACATGTCGTAGAGCAGATAGCCGGCGAGCACGAGGATGCCCCACGGGTGCAGGCGGAGCCCGAGGTCGACCCGGGGCAGCGGGAAGGCCAGGCAGACGGCCACCGCGACGACCGCGCCGATCAGTACGTTGGCCCAGTTCAGGCCGGACCAGAGCAGCACCCAGATGAGGGTGAGCCAGGCGATCAGCGGGAGGTCGAGCACACGTCCCCGTCCGCCGAACTCGCAGCTGAAGGGGGGCAGGTCCTTGTTCCTGAAGGACAGCTTGACGATGCGTCTCACCGGCCGAGCACCGCCTCCACGTAGGGGGTACGTGCGAGGAGTTCGGCGGCCGCGCGGTCGGTGTAGGAGGTCAGCGGTCCGGCGCACACGGTGAAGGCGAGCCCGAGGGCGACGGCTGCCGCGGTGGCCGCGGTCATCGGCACCGGCAGTTTCGTCGTGGTGGTGACGGCGTGTCCGTGCAGGGTGGCCGCGACCGCGAGCCCGGCGGGCTGGTGGCGGGGGCGGACCGGTTCGTCGCCGCTGCCGGGGATGTGGTCGGGGCCCTCGTCGACGTCGCTGTCGTCCTCTTCGGAGTCGGACTCCAGAACGGTGCCGGCCGCGGTCTGTCCCGGGGGCGCGGCCCGCCAGAACGCCAGGTTCCAGACCTTGGCCATCACGTACAGCGTGAAGAGGCTGGTCACCGCCGATCCGGTGACGAGGAGCCAGGCCCAGACGCTGCCGTCGGCGACGCCGGCCCGCATCAGTCCGAGCTTGCCGATGAAGCCGGACAGCGGCGGGATGCCGGCCAGGTTCATGGCGGGTACGAAGAACAGGACGGCGAGCAGGGGGGATGCCTTGGCCAGTCCGCCGATCCGGGTGAGTTCGTTGGTGCCGCCCCGGCGTTCGATGAGCCCCGCCACCAGGAAGAGCGTGGTCTGGACGGTGATGTGGTGGGCGACGTAGACGATCGCGCCGCCGTACGCGTCCCGGGTGGCGAGGCCGATGCCGAAGACCATGTAGCCGATGTGGCTGATGAGCGTGAAGGAGAGCAGCCGCTTCAGGTCGGTCTGGGCGACGGCTCCGAGGATGCCGACGACCATCGAGGCGAGCGCGGCGGCCATCAGCAGGTCGCCGAGCCGGTTGCCGGGGAAGAGCAGCGTCTCCGTGCGCAGCATGGAGTACACACCGACCTTGGTGAGCAGACCGGCGAAGACCGCGGTGACGGGGGCGGGCGCTGTCGGATAGGAGTCGGGGAGCCAGGCGGCGAGCGGGAAGACGGCGGCCTTGATGGCGAAGACGGTGAGCAGCATCGCCTGGATCAGGGTCTGCACCCCGAGCGGGAGCGCGGCGAGCCGGCCGGCCATTTGCGCGAAGTTGGCGGTGCCGGTCGCCGCGTAGGTCATGGCGATGGCGGTGAGGAACAGCATCGACGAGAACAGCGAGATGATCACGTACGTGGAGCCCGCGCGGATGCGGGGCCCGGTGCCGCCGAGGGTGAGCAGGACGAAGCTGGCGACGAGCATGATCTCGAAGCCGACATAGAGGTTGACGAGGTCACCGGCGAGGAAGGTGCAGGAGACCCCGGCGACCAGGATCAGGTAGGCGGGGTGATAGACCGCGACGGGTGTTTCCTCGTCCCGGTCGGCCATGCCCTGGCCCAGGGAGTAGACGAGCACGCAGAGCGTGATGGCGGAGGAGACGGTCAGCATCAGTCCGGACAGCCGGTCGGCGACCAGGGTGATACCCAGCGGCGGCGCGAAGTCGCCGAGGTGGACGGAGAGCGGGCCGCGGGTGTCGGCGACGATCATCAGCGTGAGGGAGAGCCCGAGCACGGCGGTGAGCACGGCGACGCTGACGAGGCGCTGGATCTGCTTGAGCCGGGTGCCGACGGCGAGGCTCAGGCCGGTGGCGCAGAGCGGCAGCAGCACCGGCAGGGGGACGAGTGCGTTCATCCGGTGTCTCCCGGGTCGGCGTGGGGGTGGGGCGGTTTCTGGGGGTCGTCCTCGGGGGCGGTGTCGGGGCGGGGTCGTTTTTGGGCGTAGTCCTCGGGGTCCGCGCCCAGTACGTCGTGCCAGAGGTTCCCGGTGGCGTACCGGCCTCGGGCCTGGAGGGCGCGGTCGGCGCGCAACCTGGCCCGCAGGCGGCGGCGTTCCTCGCGGTACCGGGCTCGTTCCTCTTCCGTGACGTCCGGGGCGGCCCGGTACCGTTCGCGCAGTTCGTCCCGCTCCCCCAGTACCTCGGCGCGCAGTGCGATGCGCCGGTCCTCGTCGTCGTCGTGGACCTCGTCGGTGCCGGTCAGCTGGTGGCCGCGGTAGGCCATGGCGAGGAGGAACGCCGTGGTGGCGAGGGTGATGACGATCGCGGTGAGCGCGATGGCCTGCGGCAGAGGGTCGGTGACCTCCCGCAGCGGGACGCCGTACAGGAGCGGTTCCCGGCCGGCCGATCCGGCCGCGGCGAGGATGAGCAGATTGATGCCGTTGCCCGCGATCACCGCGCCGAGCAGGATGCGGGTGAGGGGCCGGGTGAGCATGAGGATGCCGCCGACCGCGCACAGCACCGCGGCGGTGGCCAGGAGCGAGAAGCTCACCGTCATCCGGTGGGGCCTCCCGTCCCGGGAGCGTCTCCCGGTGGGATGCCGGTGCGCGCGGCGGCGGCCCTTTCGAACGCCGCGCGCTCGATCTGCCGGTCGATCTTGGCGCCGAGTGCGCGCACGATGTCCAGCACCACGCCCAGGACCAGCAGATAGACCCCGAAATCGAAGAGGATCGGGGTGCCCAGGTGGTATGCGCCGATCAGGGGCAGGCGGCCGTGGTGGGTCCAGGCATGCAGGACCGTTCCCTCGGCGAGGCCGAGCAGGGCGACGCTCGTGGAGATGAACAGCCCCAGGCCGGTGAAGAGCCCGGGCTGCAGCGGTGCGGCCTCCGCGAGCTCGAAACGGCCGCCCGCCAAGTAGCGGGTGATCAGGGCGAGTCCGCCGACGAGCCCGCCGACGAAGCCGCCGCCCGGCATGTTCTCGGCGCAGAACAGCAGGTACAGCGAGAGCACCAGGACCGGGTGGAACAGCAGCCGGGCGACGACCTCGAAGACGATCGAGCGGTGCTCGGGGGCGAGCGTGGACCCGGCCGCGAGCCAGCCGCGCTCCGGTGCCCCTTCGTCGCCGTGCGGAAGTCCCGTCATCTCGGGGGCCGTCAGTGACCAGGCGGTACGTCCCCGCGTCTCTTCCCGCAGCGACGGGTCCTCGGCACGGCGGTGCAGATAGATCAGGCTCGTCACGCCGATCGCCGCCGCGGCGAGCACGGCGGACTCTCCCATGGTGTCCCAGGCGCGCAGGTCGACCAGGATGGTGGCCACGACGTCCTTGAGCCCGTGGTGGGCGGTCTCCTCCACCATGGCCCCGCCCGCCGGTTTCGCCGTACGTGCGGCCGCCGCGACCCACACCACCACGCCGAGCGTCGCCGCCGCGGCCAGCGCGACCGGAATGCGTACGGCACGCCGCCGGCTGCTGACCGACTCCTGGAAGTGCACCGGCATCCGCCGCAGCACCAGCACGAACACGATCATCGACACGGTCTCGACGCAGAACTGGGTGAGCGCCAGGTCCGGGCCGCCCTGGACGACGAAGAGCAGCGCCGCGCCGTATCCGGTCAGCCCGGCCAGGACGACGGCCTTCATCCGCCGGCTGACGGTGAGACAGAACAGGGCGGCCGCGCAGGTCAGCACGGCGATGGCGCCCTGCAGCGGGAAGTCCCAGACCTTCGGGGCGGCCGCCCCGTGCCAGGGCCGGTCCACGCCGAGGACGGTGAGCTGGCCGGCCAGCATCACGAGCAGGGTGGTGGCGAGGTACATGGAGAGCGAGCCGCGCTGGACGAAGCCGGTGAGCTGGAGGGAGAGCCGTTCCAGGCCGAGCAGCAGATGTCCGAAGACGCTGTCGGCGGTGGGCCAGGCGATCCGCCGGGACAGCCGGGTGACGGTGGTGCGGGTGGCGAAGAGCAGCACGCCGCCCGCCATGGCGGCGGCCGAGAGCAGCAGGGCGGTCCCGAATCCGTGCCAGAGCGAGAGATGGTAGGGATGTGCGGAAGGGGGGAACGCGTCCGCGTACGCGCCGAGCAGCCGGTCCGTCCAGCCGACGCCGGGGCCGAGCACCAGCCCGCAGACCGCGAGCACGGCGGGCGGCGCGAGGAACCACGGACCGACCCGGTGGACCGGAGTGTCCTCGACCCCGGGCTTACGGGCGAAGGCGCCCCAGACGAACCGCACGGTGTACGCGACGGTCAGCGCCGACCCCGCCACCGTGATGCCCAGTGCCCAGCGGTCGGCGGTGTCACCCTGCAGCAGCGCCTCGAACGCGGCCTCCTTCGCGGCGAAGCCGAGCAGCGGGGGCAGGGCCGCCATGGACGCGGCGGCGAGCACCGCGACCGTGCAGACGTGCGGCAGCGCCCGTCCGACGCCGGAGAGTTTGCGCAGATCACGGGTGCCGGCCGCGTGGTCGACGATGCCGGTGACGAGGAACAGCGGCGCCTTGAACAGGGCGTGGCCCAGGATCATGACGGCGGCGGCCAGCGCCGTGTCCCGGTTGCCGACCCCGGCGAGCAGGGTGAGGAAGCCGAGCTGGCTGACGGTGCCGTAGGCGAGGACGAGCTTCAGGTCGTTCAGGCGCAGCGCCCGCCAGCCGCCGAGCAGCATGGTCGCGGCCCCGAGGACGATCACGACGGGCCGCCAGACCGGCACGTCGGCGAAGCCGGGGGCGAGCCGGGCGACCAGGTAGACACCGGCCTTCACCATCGCGGCGGCATGCAGATAGGCGCTGACGGGGGTGGGGGCGGCCATCGCGTTCGGCAGCCAGAGGCTGAACGGCCAGATCGCCGACTTCGACAGCGCCCCGCACAGGATCAGCACCACGGCGACGGAGACGGCGAGGCTCGTCGCGGGCGGGTCGGCGAGGATGGCGGAGATCCGGTATGTGCCCGCCGACTGACCGATCATCAGGAAACCGACGAACATCGCGAGGCCGCCGAGTGTGGTCACGGTGAGCGCCTGGAGCGCGCAGCGGCGGCTGTGTTTCTCCTCGCTGTCGTACCCGATCAGCAGATACGAGAAGACCGTGGTCAGCTCCCAGAACACATAGAGCGAGATCAGGTCGTCGGCGAGGACCAGGGCGAGCATGGCGCCCGCGAACGCGAGGAGGTTCCCGGCGAAGCCGGCCAGTTGCGGGGTTCCGTCGGTGAAGTACGAGGCGCAGTAGAGCAGGACGAGCGTGCCGATTCCGGCCGCGAGCAGCACCATGAGCTCGGCGAGCGCGTCGAGCCTCAGTTCGACGGTGACGTCGTACGCCGGCATCCACCGCCACGACCAGGTGACCGAGCCGCCCGAGGCGGCGGTGTTCCACTGCGTGGCCGCCCACACGGTGGCGGCGGCCGGTGGCAGCGCGAGCACGACGAAGGCGCGCGTGCCCAGCGCCCGTACCAGCGGTCGCGCGCAGGCGGCCAGGACGAAGTGGCAGACGATGAGCGCGGTCATACGGCCCCGAGGGGCGTCCCGCGCCGGCGGGGAGCGGGGGTCCGGGGCCCGGATGAGGCATTACAGGCAAAGAGCACTAAATACAGATATATCCCCGATCGTGCTTCACTCGTACGGCGCGCCGCGCCCCGCTCGGCGCGCTGCGTTCACTCGCGCCCGCCGCAGACCCACGTCGAAGACCGACGAGAGACCGCGGACGCATTCGGTGGCGCGCAGACAGCGGTGGGCGTCGTAGCTGACGGCGATGCCCTCCCCGCCGTACGACCGGACCGCAGCGCGCGGGGGCTGATCGGTGGCCACCGAGGACCTTTCCGGGTTGATTCGTGACTCCGTACGGACACCCCCAGCGTCCCCCGTGCTCACCCGGCCCGCTGGTCGAACCGGCCCGGACCGGCCTGAGTCAGGCGCTCCGAACGGCCGTGGCGGAGTTGTGCGTGATCAGTGATGCACTTGTGAGCCCGCTTTCTTTTCATTTTTGCAGTGTGACTAATATCGATGTGTCGGAGTTCTCAACGGATTTGACCAGCCGTGAGGCTGGCATCATCGTCAAGGAGCACGCCCTGCGCACGCGCGCCTCACGGCGGACCGAATCGACCACCATGTCGTTGCGGACAGCCCTGCTCGTACTGGCCATCGTCCCCGGTGTCGCGCTGGCCGCCCTCTGGGCCGTGACCAGTGGCCAGACCTTGTTGGACTTCCAACGCCAGGCCGCCCAGGGTCAGTTGGCCCAGAAGGCGGGCCAGCCGTCCAACATCGTCTATTACAACCTGCAGGAGGAGCGCCGGCTCAGTGCCGAGGCGCTCGCCCGGCACAAGGGCTCGACCGATGCGCTGGAGCGGCAGCGCAAGAAGACCGACGAGGCGATCAAAAGCTTTCAGTCGCTCTCCGACGTGGCGACCGACGACGCCCCCGCCGAGGTCCGTGACGCGGTCCGCAAGGCCCGCGAGGAGATCAATCAACTGCCCGCCCAGCGCACCCTCGTGGACGAGGGCGGCAACGACCAGCAGAAGGTCGTGTACGGCTACTACACGGACCTGATCGCGGTCGACCTCGAACTCTTCACCGCGCTCAGCCATGTCGACAACGGCCGGATCACCACGCTCTCGCAGCCGCTCGTCGACCTGTTCTGGACCAAGGAGATGATCTCCCGTTCGGACGCGCTGCTGGCGCGCGGCTGGTCCGGGGGGAAGCTGAGCGGCGAGGACCTGCGACAGGTCCGGGAGGCCGTGTCCGGCCAGTCGCTCCAGTACTCCACCAAGGTCGTCCCCTATCTGCCGTCGGACGAGAAGGCCATGTGGGAGGAGATCACCCGCAGTCCGGCCTGGAAGACCAAGACCCAGGTGGAGAACGAGGTGCTGCGGCCGGCCGGTGCCGACGCCGCCGGGTTCGTCGAGGTCGGCGCCGAGGAGAAGACCTGGAGCGGCGCGATGGACGAGCTCTCTCCGCGGATCGAGAAGCTGCTGGAGCACCGCACCGCCCTCGTGGTCGAGGAGGGCAAGGGCAGTGTGATGTCACTGCTGTTCAAGATGGTGCTGACCACGGTGGTCGGTCTGGTGGCCGTGATCGCGGTCGTCTTGACCACCTGGCGCCTCACCCGTAACCTCCGCCGCCGGATCGGCAGGCTGCAGGAGCGGGCCGAGGAGTTGGAGAAGGCGCTGCCCGATGTCGTCGAGCGGCTGGGCAAGGGCGAGCGCATCGATGTCGAGGCCGAGGCCCGCGCCATCGAGCGCGACAACAAGGGCGACAATGGTGACGAGCTGACCCAGCTCGGCGACGCGCTCAACCTGGCGCGCACCAGTGCGCTGGCGGCGGCCGTCAAGCAGGCCGATCAGCACCGCGGATTCGAGCGGCTGCTCCAGCGCATCGCGCGCCGTACCCAGCAGTTGATCGGACAGCAGCTGAAGAAGCTGGACGAGTTGGAGCGCAAGCACGAGGACCCCGAGGTGCTGGACGGCCTCTTCGACCTCGACCACCTCACCGCCCGACTGCGGCGGTACGAGGAGAACCTGGTGATCCTCGCGGGCGGCTCCCCGCGCCGGCGCTGGCGCAAGCCGGTTCCGCTGCTGGACGTGATGCGTTCCGCCCAGGGTGAGGTGCAGGACTACCGGCGTGTGGTGCTGGACCTGGACGGCAGCCCCTGGCTGTCGGAGCGGGCCGTCGGCCCGGTCTCGCACGTGCTGGCCGAACTCATCGAGAACGCGCTCAGCTTCTCCCGGCCGCCCTCCCCGGTCGAGGTCCGGGCCGCCAAGGTGAGCCGCGGTCTGGCGATCGAGGTCGAGGACCGGGGTCTGGGGATGGAGGAGGACCAACTGGCCGCGGCCAACGAGCTGATGGTCCGGCCGCCCCGGATGGACGTGCTCGCCCACTCCGACGACATCCGGCTCGGTCTGTACGTGATCGCACGGCTCGCGGACCAGCACGGCCTGCGGGTGGAGTTCCGTTCCTCGGCTTACGGCGGTACGCGGGTGGTCGTGCTCGTCCCCGATGAGCTCACCGTCTCCGAGCCGCGGTCCGGCCCGGTCGGCGTGCCCTCCCCCTCCGCACCAGCCGCCCCCGCGGCGGCCCCCGCGCCGGGTGACGCGCTGCCGACCCGCGTCCAGGGTCAGGCACTGGCCGGAGTCACCGCGCTGAACGCGGCGAGCGCGCCCTACGTCGCCCCGGAGCAGCCGTACGCGACACCGGAGAACCCGGTTCCGGCGCAGGACGAGCCTCACGAGGCGCCCACCGACCCGTACACCGCACCGCCCGTACCTGCGGCGCCCACCGCGCCGTACACGGCGCACGAGACCCCGTACGAGACCCCGTACGACGCGGCCGAACAGCCGTACATGACGGCAGCCGGCCAGTACCCCGTGGACCAGCCGCCGTACCCGATGCCGGAGGAGACGTACGCGATGCCCGAGGAGCCGTACCGGGCTCCCCGGCAGCCGTACGCCGCTCCGTACGCCTCGGGCGTCGGGGCGGACCGTCCCGGCCTCCCGATCCCCGGGCCCCGGCAGTCCGGGCCGGACGCCGCCCGCCCCGCGCAGCTGCCGGTGTCCGTGCCCGACCATCCGGCGCCGCCGGAGCCGGACGCCCTTCGCCCGGAGATCGGGTCCGAACGGCCCGCCCTTCCCGCACCCGGTGCGGAGCCCCCGCTGCCGCGCCGGGTACGGCAGGCCAGCCTGGTGGACGAGCTGCGGATCGATCCGGCCGCCGGGCCCGCCGCGGCCACGCCGCCGAGCCCGTCCGAGAACGCGCAGCCGCGACCGGCCTCGCGCCGGGCCGGAGCCGCGATCGGAGCGTTCCAGCGCCGCTCCCGCGCGGCCCGCGCGGGAGACGGGACGACGACGCAGCCCGCTCCACCCGCCACCCCCCTCCCCACGAGAGAAGAACGGTCATGACACGCACAACCGCCACTCACCAGGATCTCGACTGGCTGCTCGACGGCCTGGTGGACTCGGTGGCCGAGACCCAGAACGCCGTGCTGCTCTCCGACGACGGACTGGTGGTGAGCCACTCGCGCACCATCGACCGTGCCGACGCCGAGCGGCTGGCCGCCATCTGCACCGGTCAGCAGAGCCTGGCCCGCGGCGTCGGGCAGCTCTTCGACGGCGGCGGCGTCCACCAGGTGATCGTCGAACTCGCCGACCTCTGGCTCTTCATCATCTCGGCCGCCCAGGGCACCCACCTGGCCGTGATCGCCTCCCAGGAGGTGGACGCCGAAATCATGTCGCTCGCCATGCACAACCTCGTCCAGCAGGTCGGCCAGAAGCTCGGCACGCCGGCCCGCGGTGAGTTCGACGCCTTCGGCTCCGGGGACGGGCAGCGCGCGTGACCCGGCACTGGGAGGAGGAGGCCGAGGAGGACGGGGCGGGCTCGATGGTGCGCCCGTACACCATCACCCGGGGCCGGACCGCTCCCGAGCGGGACGACTTCACCCTCATCACCGTGCTGACGACCGCACAGGACCCGCGGGACGAACACGGTGCCCCGATCCTGCCGCGAGGGCTCCAGCCCGAGCACCGGCTGATCCTTGCGCGCTGCCGCCGCCCGTCCGCGGTCGCCGAGGTCGCGTCCGACCTCGGCCTCCCGGTGTCGGTGACCAAGATCCTGCTGGCCGACCTCGTCGCCCAGGGCCTCCTGCTGGCCCGTGCCCCGCTCTCGGTGGCACGGGCGGCCGGCGGGGCCCGGATGGGCCTGTTGGCCGCCGTTCGTGACGGACTCCGGAGACTCTGAACCAACATGACAAGCAGTCAGGCGGCCCCCGCCGCCGTCAAGATCCTCGTCGCCGGAGGTTTCGGCGTCGGCAAGACCACCCTGGTGGGAGCAGTCAGCGAAGTCGCCCCGCTGCGCACCGAGGAGTACCTGACCAAGGCCAGCATCGGTGTCGACGACCTGGCCGGTGTCGGCGGGAAGGACACGACCACCGTGGCCCTGGACTTCGGGCGGATCACGGTCAGTGATGAGCTGGTGGTCTACCTCTTCGGCACCCCCGGCCAGGAACGCTTCTGGTTCATGTGGAACGACCTGGTCAACGGGGCGCTCGGCGGTGTCGTGATCGCCGACACCCGCAGGCTGGAGACCAGTTTCGCGTCGATCGACTTCTACGAGAGCCGGAACATCCCGTTCGTGGTCGCGATCAACTGCTTCCACGGTCGCAACACCCGTACGCCGGACGAGATCAGAGCCGCTCTCGACCTCGATCCGCACGTTCCGATGCTGATCGGCGACGTGCGCGAGCGGCCGTTCGGCCGGGACGTGCTGCTGGCCCTGGTGGACCACCTGATGAGCCTGCCCGTCGCGGTCGGCTGACCGCGCGCTCCCCCCGCTCCCCGTACCTTCTGCACCTTTCTCGCTCTGGAGAGATCTGAGATGGCATCACCCCTGCGCGTCCTGATTCACGGCGGCGGCATCGGCGGGCTCACCCTCGCCACCGCGCTGGCCCGGCGCGGCCACACCGTCGAGGTCGCCGAGCTCCGCGACGAGCTGGAAGCGCTCGGCGTCGGCATCATCCAGCCGTCCAACGCCCTCCACGTCATGCGGGAGATCGGGGTGCTCGACGACTGCCTCAAGGCGGGCTTCGAGTGGGAGATCCTGACCATCGCCGACCCGGCCGGCAACACGCTCGCCGAGATTCCGCAGCCGAGGATGGGCGACGTCCCCTCGAACAACGGCATCCCGCGCCCCGCCCTCGCCCAGGTGCTGAACGCCGCCGCGGTGGCCGCCGGGGCCACGATCCGCTTCGGCACCACCATCACGGAGCTGGCCGACGACGGCTCCGGCGTGGACGTCACCCTCTCCGACGGCTCCACCGGGCGCTGGGACCTGGTGGTCGGCTTCGACGGCATCGGTTCGCCGCTGCGCACCCGGCTGTACGGGGACCGTTACGTACCCGAGTACACCGGGTTCGCCAACTGGCGCGTGACGGTGCCCCGCCAACCCCGGGTGCGGGGTGTGGTGATGGGCACCGCGGGCCAGGCCGCGAAGGCGCTGCTCACCCCGATCACCGAGGAACTGATGTACCTGGGCGCGGTGTTCGCCGAGTCCGAGGACTTCCGGCCGGACCCGGAGCGGGCCCACGAGCAGCTCACGGAGCGGCTGGCGATGTTCTCCGGGCCGGTCGCCGAGGCGCTCGCCGCCGTCACCGACCCGGCCGCGGTGGTGTACTCGCGGATCTCCCAGGTGACGGTCGAGGAGCCGTGGCACGTCGGCCGGGTGGTGCTGGCCGGTGACGCCGCGCACGCCTCCACCCCGCACATCGCACAGGGTGCGGCGATGGCCGTCGAGGACGCGCTGGTGCTCGCCGAGTCGCTGGACGCCGAGGACGATGTGGCAGCGGCCCTCGAAGGGTGGGAGGCGCGCCGCCGTCCCCGAGCCATGTGGGTGCAGGCCATGTCGCGTGCGGTGCTGAAGCAGGAGACGGGCAGCGAGACCACGCCCGAGGAGGACGAACTGCTGAAGATCGGCATTCCGGGCGCGGCGCATGTGCTGGTGAAGCCGTACTGACACGCGCCGATCCGCGCGTTGCCGGGCGGGCCGGGCACACTGTGCC
>NZ_JBHVFF010000147.1:0-20833 GCF_042801895.1 Streptomyces sp. NPDC057543
GGACGGCCCCCGTCTCAGGCCCGTCCCGCGATCGGGTTCTTCAGCCTGCCGACCAGCTGCAGCGCCCCCGACGGATCGGTGAGATCGACCATCTGCTCGTTGTTCCGCAGCTGCAGCCGGTTCAGGCAGGACAGCGCGAACTCCTCCGTGAACATGTCGTACTGCTTGAACTTCCCGGAGAGGTACGGGACCGAGTCCTGGTACCCGGTGACGCATTCCACGACGGTCCGCCAGAACGTCCCCTCTTCGAGGACGCCCTCGCTCGCCAGACCGGCGCCCAGGAAGCGCAGGAAGCAGTCGAAGACATCGGTGAGGACGGAGAGCAGCTTCATGTCCTCGGGGACCTCGGCCCGGATCCGCTCGACCCGCGGCGGCAGCACCGCGTCCGGGTCCATGACGGCGATCTCCTCGGCGATGTCCTTGAAGACCGTGCGCCGTACGACCCCGTCCTCGACGACGAGGATGACGTTCTCGCCGTGCGGCATGAACACCAGGTCGTACGCGTAGAAGCTGTGCAGCACCGGCACCAGGTACGCGTCCAGGTAGTGGCGCAGCCACACCGCGGGGTCCAGCCCCGACTCGGCGATCAGCGCCGCGGCGACGGAGCCGCCCTCGTGGTCGGTGTGGAGCAGCGAGGCCATGGTCGCGACCCGCTCGCCGGGGGCGAGGCCCGGGACGGGGCTCTCCCGCCACAGCGCCGCGAGCATCTTCAGGTACGGGGAGCCCTTGGCGGTGGCCGCCTCGTACGTCCGGTGGTGGTAGCCGACGGCCGCCCGCTCCCGGATGATCGAGAAGCGGGCCGCCCGCAGCACCTCGTCGCCCTCGATCAGACCGGCCAGCCAGTCGTTGATCGCCGGGGTGGCCTCCATGTACGCGGCGGAGAGACCGCGCATGAAGCCCATGTTGAGGACGGACAGCGCCGTTTTCACGTAATGCCGTTCCGGGGCGCTGGTGTTGAAGAACGTACGGATGGACTGCTGCGCGAGGTACGTGTCCTCGCCCTCGCCGAGGCAGACCAGATGCCGCTGCGCGAGCTCCCCGGCGAAGGTGACGGCCAGCTTGTTCCACCACTGCCAGGGGTGGACGGGGATCAACAGGTAGTCGTCGAGGTCGAGGCCGAGTCCGCTCATCGTGGCCGCGAACCGGGCCCGGGTCTCCTCGGCCAACTCGCCGTCCATCAGGGTCTCGTAGTCGAGCCCGGCGCCCGCGGTGAAGGTGGCGCGGTCGCGGCGGGCGGCGAGCCAGACCAGCCGGATGCCGGCCGCGGCCTCCGGGGCGTACGCCCGGTACTCGTCCACGCCGAAGCCGAGGCGCCCGTTGTTGGCGACGAAGCAGGGGTGGCCCTCGGTCATGCCGGTCTCGATCGCCTGGAACCCGGCCCGGACCAGCTCGGCGGAGGTGACGGGCGGCTTGGTCAGCTTGAACGCGGTACCGGCCAGCGTGGCGGAGATCTCCTCCAGGTAGACGGGCAGGATCTCCGCCGAGAGGCCCAGCGCGGAGCGCAGCTCGACGAAGAACTCGGCCGCATCCAGCGGGAGTTCGCAGCCGTTCCGGTGGCGGGTGATCGTGTCGGCCTCGACCTGCCAGTGATCGAGGGCGAAGAGCCGTGCGGTGAAGCGGTACTCGGTCGACGCGTCGTCGCCGCGCACCGAGTAGCGGTCGTCGCCGAGCGGCGCCGGGACCAGCAGCCGCTCGTGGCTGAACTCGGCGAGCGCCTTGCGGATCAGCAGCCGGTTGGCGGTGGCCCAGCGCTCGGGGGTGAGGTGGGCGGCGCTGTCGATGGTGGCGGACATCAGGCACTACCCCCGGTCGCTGCGGCGAACTGTTCCCGTGTGCAGGCGCTGAGCAGGGCGGTCTTCTCCGGTTTGGCCAGCTCGCCCAGCACCTCGAAGCCGACCGCCTTGTTGAGCGCGTGCACCGCGGTGTTGCGTACATCGGGTTCGACGACGACCCGGCGTACGGAGGGATCGGCGAACAGGGCCTCCAGCACGGTGGTGATCACGGCGAGCGTGAAGCCGTGCAGCGGGGTGTCGGTCGGCGCGACCAGGAAGTGCATCCCGATGTCCCCCCTCTCGGCCTCGTACAGCCCCTTGAGCTCGACCTCGGCGGGGTCGTACCGCTCCATCAGGAAGGCGGGCTCCCCGTCGTGCAGCCCGATGAAGGCGTCGTGGTGCGGGTGGGCGGCGATCGCCAGGTACTCCCGCTCGACGTCCTGGAGTTCCGCGTCCCCCATCAGCCAGAAGGCGGCCTTGGGGTGGGTGACCCAGCCGTGCACCAGCTCGGCGTCGGAAATGGGGCCTCCCGTGGGCAATGGGGTCTCCCCTGCTCGAGCGCAGCCGAGAGCTCGGGGAAGGAGTTGAGAGCTTGGGGAAGGGTCCAGCGGACGGATGGTGAAGGTGCCGAGGGCGGGGGCGGTCATACGGCGAACTCCTGGAAGGCGATGGACTTCTCGACGGGGTAGTACTCACGCCCGAGCAGCTCGCCGATGATGTACGCGTTGCGGTAGGCACCCATGCCGAGGTCGGGCGAGGTGACCGAGTGGGTGTGCGTGCCCGCGTTCTGCAGGAAGACGCCGTGCCCGGTGGTGTCGATGGAGTAGTTGCGGGCCACGTCGAAGCGTCCCCGGCCGTCGTGGCGCAGCCGGTCGGCGATCGGCTGCAGAAAGGCGGGCGCGGTGTACCGGTATCCGGTGGCGAGGATCAGGCCCTCGGTGGTGAGGGTGTAGTCCTTGGCCTGTTCGTCCTGGTGCAGCCCCAGCGTGTACGTACCGCTGCCCTCCTCGTAACGGGCGCTGGTCAACGATGAGTTGGTGAGGAGCCGGGTCGGGACGGGGCCGGGCAGGTTCTTCTGGTAGAGCAGGTCGAAGATCGCGTCGATCAGCTCGCCGTCGATGCCCTTGAAGAGGCCCTTCTGTCCGGATTCGAGCCGGTAGCGGGTCTCCTCGGGCAGGGCGTGGAAGTAGTCGACGTACTCCGGGGAGGTCATCTCCAGCGTCAGCTTGGTGTACTCCAGCGGGAAGAACCGCGGTGAGCGCGTCACCCAGTTCAGCCGGTAGCCGTGCACATCGATCTCGGAGAGCAGGTCGTAGTAGATCTCGGCCGCGCTCTGCCCGCTGCCGACAAGGGTGATGGACTTCTTCGCCTGGAGGGCCGCTTTTTCTTCCAGGTAACGGGAGTTGTGCAGCAGGTCGCCGCCCAGTCCCTGGCAGGCGTCCGGAATGTATGGGGGAGTGCCGGTGCCCAGCACGAGCCGCGGGGCCCGGAAGACGCCGCCGTCGGCCGTGCGGACGGTGTAGAGCGCGGAGCCTTTGTCGTACGTCACCGACTCGACCGTCTCGCCGAAGCGGACGCTGCTCAGCTTGGCGGCGGCCCAGCGGCAGTAGTCGTTGTACTCGGTCCGCAGCGGGTAGAAGTTCTCCCGGATGTAGAAGGAGTACAGCCGTCCGCGTTCCTTCAGATAGTTCAGGAAGGAGTACGGCGAGGTCGGGTCGGCCATCGTGACCAGGTCCGACATGAACGGCGTCTGGAGATGGGCCCCTTCGAGGAACATCCCGGAGTGCCAGTCGAAGTCCGGCTTCGACTCCAGGAACACCCCGTTCAGCTCGCCGATCGGCTCGGTCAGGCAGGCGAGCCCGAGATTGAAGGGGCCGATCCCGATCCCGATGAAGTCGTGGGCGGCCCGCGGATCGCGGGGTTCAGGAAGCACGGTCAAGGGAGTCTCCCAGGTACTGCTCGGCGTGGCCGGAGATCAGGTCGAGTACCGCGGCGATGTCCTGCGCGGTCGTTTCGGGGTTGAGCAGGGTGAACTTCAGGTACTGGCGCCCGTCGACCTTCGTGCCGGCGACGACGGCCTCACCGGAGGCGAAGAGCGCCTTGCGGGCGTGGAGATTGGCCCGGTCGATCTCGGTGGGCGAGGTGATGCCGGACGGGATGTAGCGGAACACCAGCGTGGACAGCCGGGGTTCGACGACGACGTCGAAGCGTGGGTCGGCGGCGAGCAGCCGCCAGCCCTCGGCGGCCAGGTCGCAGACCTCGTCGAAGAGCCGGCCGACACCGTCCGCGCCCATGACGCGCAGCGTCATCCACAGTTTCAGGGCGTCGAATCTGCGGGTGGTCTGCAGCGACTTGTCCACCTGGTTGGGGATCCGTTCGGCGGTCATCCGCTGCGGGTTGAGGTACTCGGCGTGGTACGTGGCATGGCGCAGCGTGGCCCGGTCGCGCACCAGCACGGCGGACGAACTCACCGGCTGGAAGAAGGACTTGTGGTAGTCCACGGTGACCGAGTCGGCGTGCTCGATGCCGTCGAGGAGGTGGCGGCGGTCGAGGGAGGTCAGCAGCCCGCAGCCGTACGCGGCGTCGACGTGCAGCCAGGTGGAGAACCGCCGGCAGATCGCGGCGGTCTCGGGCAGCGGATCGATGGAACCGAAGTCGGTGGTGCCCGCCGTGGCGACGACCGCCATCGGGACGGCGCCCTCGGCGACGCACTGCTCCAGGGCGCGGGCCAGCGCCACGGTCTGCATGCGCTTGTCGTGGTCGACGGGTACGGGGACGACCGAGTCCGGCCCGAGGCCGAGGAGTTTCGCCGATTTCTGCACGCTGAAGTGGCTGCATTCGGAGGTGAGGATGCGCAGCCGGGTGAAGTGGTGCGGAGGTGTCTTGGCCTCTTCCCGGGCCAGCAGCAGGGCCTGGAGGTTGGACTGCGTACCGCCGCTGGTGAAGATGCCGTCCGCGGCCGGTCCGAGCCCGATCCGGGTGGCGGTCCAGTCGATCAGCCGGCGCTCGATCAGCGTGCCGCCGGCGCTCTGGTCCCAGGTGTCCAGGGAGGAGTTGACGGCCGAGAGGACGGCTTCGCCGAGGACGGCGGGGATGACGACCGGGCAGTTGAGGTGGCCCAGATAGCGGGGGTGGTGGAAGTAGACGGCGTCACGGAGATAGACGCGGTCGAGCTCGTCGAGGGCGGCGGACGCGTCGCCCAGCGGCCGGTCCAGATCGATCGCGTCGACGACGGGGGAGAGCTCGTCGGCGCGGACTCCGGTGAACGGTCGGTCCGTGGTGGCGAGTTTGGCTGCGACCCGTTCGACTCCTGCGGTCACGGAGCGCCGGTAGCGCTCCGCGGTCGTGCCGTTGAGCAGGTGCGAACGCATGAAGGGGTCCTCCCGGATGCGGGGAAACTTCATCGGCCCTCAGGACAGAAGACGGGGGCGAGGGCCCGATGTTGAAGTTAGGTTAGCCTAACCTAACTTCAACTCGGATCCTCGCCCCCAAGGGTGCGAAGGTTGTCTGATTCGCGCGTGCGGAATGGCGACTTCCGGCCGGTCGGCCGACGGCGTCCCGTGTCTGTCGCTTGCTGTCGCCCGCTGCCTACTCGTCCGCCTGTTCGTCCGTGCGGGATGTCGGCGCCTCGCGCAGCTGCTCCTCGCTCAGCCCGCGTCGCCAGTACCCGACGAACGTCACGCGCCTGCGGTCGATGTGACGTTCCTGGACGAGATGCCTGCGCAGCGCTCGTACCTGCGACGACTCGCCCGCGATCCAGACGTACGGCGTCCCCTCGGGCAGCTCGGCCGCCCGTACGGCCTCCGGGGCCGTGGGTGCCCCCTCGTCCCGTACGAGCCAGGTGATCCGGGCCTTGGCGGCGGTGTCGAGGGCCTGGCGGTCCTCGGTGTGCTGGACCTCCAGCCAGACCAGCGCCTTCAGGCCGGCCGGCAGCCACTCCAGGGCGGCGGACGCGGCGGGCAGTGCGGTCTCGTCGGCCCAGATCAGCACCCAGTCGGTGTCCTGCGGGGGGCGGAAGCGGACGGCGGTGTTGTCCTCGACCGCCGGCCCCAGTGCCTTGAGCCGGTCTCCAGGGGAGGCGCCCGCGGCCCAGCGGCAGGCAGGCCCGCCGTCCCCGTGCAGCGCGAAGTCGATGTCGACCTCGGTCGCTCCGTCGGGTGTACGGCGCTGAGCGCGCACGGTGTACGAGCGCATGACGGCCCGTACGGTGTCCGGAAGTGCGCGCCAGGCGGTGAACCAGTTGCCGTCCGCATCGACCGGAACGACTGGTTCCGACTGTCCGGGGTGCGGCAGGAACAGTGACAGGCTCTGGTCGCGGCCGCCGGCGGCGAAGCCGTCGAGCCCCGGTCCGCCGAAGGTGACCCGGAGCATGGAGGGCCCGAGGCGCCGGGTCCGCAGGACGGTCAGACCGAAGAACCGGAAGGGGGTGATGGGGGGTGCGACGGACGTCGTCATGAGGGGGGCTCCTCCCAGGAACCGGAAGCGAAGCCGGAAACCGGTCGCCGGAACGTTCGAAGGAAGGTTAGCCTAACCTCATTGGTTGTTCGAGAGTGTGTCCGCGCAACCACCCTCGCCATCCGCGCAACCGCCCTCACCATCCGCGCGACCGCCCTCACCAGACGAGTACCCCACCGCCCACGGCTCGGGCGCGCAGGGCGGCAGCGGTGATGTTGGCCAGCCGGGCCGCCGCGTAGTCCCGCCGGTGTCCGCTGCCCCCGGCGAGTGTCGCGGCGTTCCGGTGGAGCAGCTCGCACTCGGCGAGGAAGTCGTCGACGTCCTCCGGCTCCACGTACAGATCTCCGGTGGCCAGCTCCGGGAAGAACCGGGCCCCGAGCGCCCGCGCGGCGTCCGACCCCCACAGCGTGGTGCGGCAGACCTCGGTCCCGGCCATGTCGCTGCCGTCCTCGGGGTCGTCGAGAAGATGCGATCGGCCCTGCTCGTCGTAGACGAAGGTGTGCACCGACAACGTCATTTCCCGGACTCCTTCCGGCAGCCGCAGAGCCCCTCGACGGTGACATCGACGGCCCGACACTCCACGGCCCTGCTGCGCTCGGCGGATGACGCGCCGGCCCACATGGAACCGTGAACATTCGACGAACTCGTCGGCCCGTTCATGACATTGTCGCGCCCCACCGGCCCCACTTGGCAAGGCCGTTCGGCCTCGTGCGGCCGGGGTCCGCTTGCGAGCGGCGGCAGTTGACGGCGATCGAGGCGCTGCATCGGCTGCGGCGCAAGGGCTTGGCCGGGTGACCGGACCGCGAAGAGGCTCGGGCTTCCGGGACCTCCTGCAACTGGCCCGGCGAAGCGGAATACGATCTCCGGATGATCGAAGGCAAGTTGGTAAGGCTTCGCGCACTGCGTGCGGAAGACGCGGAGCAGCACCTCCGGTGGCGCAACGACCCGGAAGTGGTGCACTGGGCCACCGGCGGCGACCCGTGCTTCGGCCCGGTCACGGCGGAGGCCATCGGGCGCGGCTTCGAGACGATGCTGCGGCTCAACCCGCGGGAGTCGGCCGTCTTCACGGTCGAGGACCTGGCCGACGGCACGGTGATCGGCATGGCGGACTACCGGGACCTGGACCCGTTCGCCGGGCTGGTCACCGTCGGCATCACCATCGGCGAGCGGGACCACTGGGGCCGCGGCCACGGCTCCGACGCACTGCGCCTGCTGGTGGGGCACCTGTTCGGGGCCTTCGGGCTGCACCGGATCGAGCTCGACACCTGGAGCGGCAACGAGCGGGCCGTCCGCGCCTTCACCAAGGCGGGCTTCCGCGAGGAGGGCCGACGCCGGGGCACCGTGCTGGTGGCGGGCAAGCGGTACGACACCGTGCTGTTCGGGATGCTGCGCGAGGAGTGGCCGGGCGCGACGAGCTGATCGCCCACCCGGCCCACGCCCGGTGACCGTCAGGCCGGCAGGCCCAGCTCCCGCGCGATCAGCATGCGCTGCACCTCGCTGGTGCCCTCGCCGATCTCCAGGATCTTGGAGTCGCGCCACATCCTGGCCACCGGGTACTCGTTCATGAACCCGTATCCGCCGTGGATCTGGGTCGCCTCGCGGGCGTTGTCGACCGCGACCGTCGACGAGTACAGCTTCGCGATCGCCGCCTCCTTCTTGAAGGGTTCGCCCGCCACCAGGCGCGACGCCGCGTCGCGCCAGCCGATGCGGGCCATGTGGGCGCGCGTCTCCATGTCCGCGATCTTGAACTGGATCGCCTGGTTGACGCCGATGGGCTTGCCGAAGGCGTGGCGCTCCTTGGCGTACTTCACCGACTCGTCGACGCAGCCCTGCGCCAGCCCCGTGGACAGGGCGGCGATGGCGATGCGGCCCTCGTCCAGGATGCGCAGGAACTGGGCGTAGCCGCGGCCCTCCTCGCCCAGCAGGTTCGTCAGCGGGACGCGGACGTCGGAGAAGGACAGCTCGCGGGTGTCCGAGGCGTTCCAGCCGACCTTGGAGTACGGGGCGGCGACCGTGAAGCCGGGGGTGCCGGACGGCACGATGATGCAGGAGATGAGCGGGGCGCCGTTCGCCTTGTGGCCGGTCACCGCCGTGACCGTGACCAGTTCGGTGATGTCCGTACCGGAGTTGGTGATGAAGCACTTGGAGCCGTTGATCACCCACTCGCCCGTCGTCTCGTCGCGCACCGCCGTCGTGCGGGTGCCGCCCGCGTCCGAACCGGCGTCCGGTTCGGTCAGGCCGAACGCGCCGAGCGCCTCGCCCGAACAGAGCTTCGGCAGCCACTGCCGCTTCTGCTCCTCCGTGCCGAAGCGGAAGACCGGCATCGCGCCGAGCGAGACCCCGGCCTCCAGAGTGATCGCCACGGACGAGTCGACCCGGGCCAGCTCCTCCAGGGCGATCCCGAGGGCGAGGTAGTCGCCGCCCATGCCGCCGTACTCCTCGGGGAACGGCAGCCCGAACAGGCCCATCCGTCCCATCTCCCGCACGATCTCGTACGGGAACTCATGGCGCTCGTAGAAGTCGCCGATCTTCGGGGCGATCACATCGTGCGCGAACTCCTCGACGGTGCGACGCAGTTCCTCGTGCTCGGCGGTCAGCCGGTGGTCCAGGGGCATGGCAGGTGTCACTCCTTGTGGGACGGTGGTTATCGCACCGAGAGCGCGCGGACGGTACGGGACGGGCTGGGTCGGCCCAGTTGTTCGGCGAGCCACACGCTGGTGGCGGTGAGCGCGTCGAGGTCGACCCCGGTTTCGACACCGAGGCCCTGGAGCATCCACACGAGGTCTTCGGTGGCGAGGTTTCCGGTCGCGCTCTTCGCGTACGGGCAGCCACCGAGTCCGCCCGCGGAGGCGTCCACGGTGGTCACGCCGTGCTGGAGCGCGGCGAGGGTGTTGGACAGGGCCTGGCCGTACGTGTCGTGGAAGTGCACGCCGATGGTGTCGGTGCGCACGCCCTCCTCGTTCAGCTCGGAGAGCAGGGCCTGCACATGGCCGGGCGTGGCGACGCCGATGGTGTCGCCGAGGGAGAGTTCGTCGCAGCCGAGGTCCATCAGCGCCTTGGCCACGCGGACGACCTGATGGACGGGGACGGGTCCCTCCCACGGGTCGCCGAAGCACATCGACAGATAGCCGCGGACGTGCACCTTGTCGGCCTTGGCGCGGGCCACGACCGGCTCGAACATGGCGAGCGACTCGTCGACGGTGCGGTTGAGATTGCGGGCGGCGAACGTCTCGGTCGCCGAGCCGAACACCGCGATCCGCCGGGCGCCGAGCGCCAGGGCCCGGTCCAGGCCGCGTTCGTTCGGTACGAGTACGGGCAGGGCCACGCCCCCGATGTCCGCGAGGCGGGGGAACAGGTCTTCCGCGTCGGCCAGTTGGGGCACCCACTTGGGGTGCACGAAGCTGGTCGCCTCGATGGTGGTCAGGCCCGCCGCGGCGAGGCGGTGGATGAACTCCGCCTTCACCCCGGTCGGTACGACGGCCTTCTCGTTCTGCAGCCCGTCGCGGGCGCCGACCTCGTGGATGCGCACCCGTGGGGGCAGGTCCTGGGCCGGTACGGTCATGGGCAGGGCGCGGGGTGTCGTCATGCCTGCTCCCCGGGGGCCACCACGGCCAGGATCTGGTCCATGGCGACCGTGGCACCGGCGGTGACGTCCAGCTCGGTCACGGTCCCGGCGTGCGGGGCGGAGATGACGTGTTCCATCTTCATCGCCTCGACGACGAGCAGGCTCTGGCCGGCCACGACCTCGTCCCCGACGGCCACCTTCACGACGGTGACGGTGCCGGGCATGGGCGCGGCGAGCGTGTCCGCCCCGGAGCGCGCGGCGCCGGCCAGCGACGCCTCCACGGGGTCGTGATCCTGCACGTGCCAGGTGTCGCCGTCACGGCCCAGCCAGGTCCCGTCCGCGGACGCGGCATAGGTGAACGCGTGGGTGACACCGGCGAGTTCGATGACGATGCGGTGCGCGGACAGCTCGATCGTGTCCGCCGTCTCCTTGCCGCCGGGCAGCGGGGCGAGCGGGCCGCAGGGGCCCGTCGTGGGCTCCGGCGGCTGTGCGCCCTCCCCGACATGGCCGAACGTCAGCTCGGTGCCCGCCGGGCAGGAGCGCAGCGAGACCTGCACCGGATCGTGGCCGGGCAGCCGGAAGTGGCGCACCGTACGGGCCGGGGTGCCGCCCAGCCGCCAGCCGCTCGCCACCGAGAACGGGTCCACCCAGCCGGCGGCGTCCGCGGGTGAGGCGGCCGGTGCGGCGGACTGCCGCAGCAGCGCCGCCGCCGCGTACACCTCCTCCGGCACTCCCTCCGGCACCAGTCCGGCCACCTCGCGCTCCACCAGGCCGGTGTCCAGATCGCCCGCCACCACCGCCGGGTGGGCGAGCAGCCGGCGCAGGAAGCCGGCGTTCGTCGGGACGCCGAGGATCACCGTGTCCGCGAGGGCCGCGCGCAGCCCGCGCAGCGCGGCGGCGCGGTCGGGGCCGTACGCGATGACCTTCGACAGCATCGGGTCGTACAGGCTGCCGACCTCACCGCCCGCGGCGAGCCCGGAGTCCGTCCGCACGCCGTTGCCCTGCGGCTCGTGCAGTGCGAGGACCGCGCCGCCGGACGGCAGGAAGCCACGGGACGGGTCCTCGGCGCAGATCCGGGCCTCGATCGCATGGCCGGTGAGGTGGATGTCCCGCTGCTCGTACGGGAGTTGCTCGCCCGCCGCGACCCTCAGCTGCCACTCCACCAGGTCCAGGCCGGTGATCAGCTCGGTGACCGGGTGCTCGACCTGGAGACGGGTGTTCATCTCCATGAAGTAGTAGGAGGCGGGGTCGTTGCCCGGGACGATGAACTCCACCGTGCCCGCGCCGACATATCCGCAGGAGCGGGCCGCCTGGACGGCCGCCTCGCCCATCGCCGCCCGGGTCTCCTCGTCGAGCAGGACGGACGGCGCCTCCTCGATGATCTTCTGATGGCGGCGCTGGAGCGAGCATTCGCGCTCACCGAGGTGGACCACGTTGCCGTGGGTGTCCGCCAGGACCTGGATCTCGATGTGCCGGGGCCGGTCGATCCACCGCTCCACCAGCAGCGTGTCGTCGCCGAACGAGGCCCGCGCCTCGCGCCGGGCGGCGGCGATCTCGTCCGCGAGCAGCGTCTCGTCGCGCACCAGCCGCATGCCCTTGCCGCCGCCGCCCGCCGAGGGTTTCAGCAGCACCGGTGTGCCGATCTCGCGGGCCGCGTCGCCCAGTTGGGTATCGGTGAGCCCGCTGCCCGAGGAGCCGGGCACCACCGGGACGCCGGCCTTTGCGACCGTCTCCTTGGCCCGGATCTTGTCGCCCATCAGGGAGATGGCGTCGGCGGGCGGGCCGATGAAGGTCAGCCCCGCTTCCGCGCACGCCCGCGCGAAGCCCGCGTTCTCGGCGAGGAACCCGTACCCCGGGTGGACGGCCTGCGCGCCGGTGCGACGGGCCGCGTCCAGCAGCGCGGGCACGCTCAGATAGCTCATCGCGGCGGGAGCGGGCCCGATCCGTACCGCCGTGTCGGCCTCCCGTACGTGCCGGGCGTCCGCGTCCGCGTCGCTGAACACGGCGACCGAGCGGACGCCGAGCTCGCGCAGCGTACGGATGACACGTACCGCGATCTCGCCTCGGTTGGCGACGAGAACGGTGTCGAACATCGTCATCTGTTCCTCACATCCGGAAGACGCCGAAGCCGGGCGCTGCGTGGTCCTTCTGGGGCAGCGGGGCGTTGGCACACGCGGTCAGGGCGAGCCCCAGCACCTGCCGGGTCTCCAGCGGGTCGATCACGCCGTCGTCCCAGAGCCGGGCCGTGGCGTAGTAGGCGTTGCCCTGGGTCTCGTACTGCTCGCGGATCGGGGCCTTGAACGCCTCCTCGTCCGCCGCGCTCCAGTCGTCGCCCAGCTGGTCGCGCTTGACCGTCGCGAGGACGGACGCGGCCTGCTCGCCGCCCATGACGGAGATCTTCGCGTTGGGCCACATCCACAGGAAGCGGGGCGAGTAGGCGCGGCCGCACATCGAGTAGTTGCCCGCGCCGTACGAACCGCCGACGACCACCGTCAGCTTCGGCACGCGGGTGCAGGCGACCGCCGTCACCATCTTGGCGCCGTGCTTGGCGATGCCACCGGCCTCGTAGTCCCGCCCCACCATGAAACCCGAGATGTTCTGCAGGAAGACCAGCGGGATGCCGCGCTGGTCGCACAGCTCGATGAAGTGGGCGCCCTTCTGGGCGGACTCGGAGAACAGGATGCCGTTGTTGGCGACGATCCCGACCGGATGGCCGTGGATCCGGGCGAAGCCGGTGATCAGCGTCGTACCGTACTCCGCCTTGAACTCGGCGAACCGCGAGCCGTCCACCACCCGGGCGATCACTTCCCGGACGTCGTACGGCGTGCGGGAATCGACCGGGACGGCCCCGTACAGCCCGGCGGGATCGACCTTCGGCTCCTCGGCCGGCCGCACGGACCACGGGAGCGCCGCGCGGTCCGGCAGCGTGGCGACGATGTTCCGCACGATCCGCAGCGCGTGCGCGTCGTCCTCGGCGAGATGGTCGGTGACCCCCGACGTACGGGAGTGCACCTCGCCGCCGCCGAGCTCCTCGGCCGTCACGACCTCGCCGGTCGCGGCCTTCACCAGCGGCGGACCACCCAGGAAGATCGTGCCCTGGTTCCGCACGATCACGGCCTCGTCGCTCATCGCGGGGACGTACGCCCCGCCCGCCGTGCACGACCCCAGTACGGCCGCGATCTGCGGGATGCCGGCCCCCGACATCCGGGCCTGGTTGTAGAAGATCCGCCCGAAGTGCTCCCGGTCCGGGAAGACCTCGTCCTGCATCGGCAGGAACGCGCCGCCCGAGTCGACGAGATACAGGCAGGGGAGCCGGTTCTCCAGCGCCACCTCCTGGGCGCGCAGGTGCTTCTTCACGGTCATCGGGTAGTACGTGCCGCCCTTGACGGTCGCGTCATTGGCGACGATCACGCACTCCCGGCCGCTGACCCGGCCGATCCCGGCGATCACCCCGGCCGCCGGGGCGGCGCCCCCGTACAGCCCCTCGGCCGCCAGCGGGGCCAGCTCCAGGAACGGGGAACCCGGATCGAGCAGGGTGTCCACCCGGTCCCGGGGCAGCAGCTTGCCGCGCGCGACATGCCGGGCACGCGCCTTCTCACCCCCGCCGAGCCTGGCCGTGGCGAGCCGCGTGCGCAGCTCGTCGGCGAGCGCGTGATGCGCCGCCTCGTTGGCCTGCCAGGCCTCGGAGGCGGGATCGGCCGCGCTCGCCAGAACCGGTGCCTGCTGCATCCTGTCGAGCCCCCTTGCCCGTACCGCAGTGGTTAGTGAGCGTTAACGTATACCTTCAGGTTAACGACCGCTAACCCGACTGTCTAGAATCGAATCCATGACCATCAGGACGGACGCCCCCACCCGCCGCGAGCAGATCCTCAAGGAGGCCGCCCGCCTCTTTGCCGAGCGCGGCTTCCATGGTGTCGGCGTCGACGAGATAGGTGCCGCGGTCGGCATCAGCGGCCCCGGTCTCTACCGGCACTTCCCCGGCAAGGACGCGATGCTCGCCGAGCTGCTCGTCGGCATCAGCGAGCGGCTGCTGGCGGGCGGGCGGTTGCGGGTGTCGGAGGACGCGGCCTGTGGCGACAGCTCGCCGCAGGCCCTGCTCGACGCGCTCATCGAGGGCCACATTGACTTCGCCCTCGACGACCGCCCCCTGATCACCCTCCACGACCGCGAGCTGGACCGCCTCCGGGACGCCGACCGCAAGCGGGTCCGCCAGCTCCAGCGGCAGTACGTCGAGGTGTGGGTGGAGGTCGTCCGCGAGGTGTACCCGGACCTGCCCGAACACGAGGCCCGCGCCGCCGTCCACGCCGTCTTCGGGCTGCTGAACTCGACCCCGCACCTGGGCCGCCCCGGCGCGCAGCCGGACCGTGCGGGCACCGCCGCACTGCTGCACCGGCTGGCGCGCGGGGCGTTCGAGGCGGCGGCGGCCCGCCCGTAAGGCCCGTGGGTCGGTGCTCGTCGGAGGGGCACCCGATTCGGCTCGGCCTTGAGTAGCGGCCTTGAATAGCGGCCTTGAATATATGAATGTATGAGAGAGCGGCGAGGAAGTTCCTCACATTCTCCTTTCTTTTGCTCGACGAGCTCCGTCGGTCGGAGTGTCGCAGCGCCCCCAGGCATATGGTTTGAGCTGTCTCACCCACGCCTGATGGGGAATTTAAATGAAAACATGTCAGGTTTCGATCGTTGTCCCCTGTTTCAATGAGGACGAGGTCATCGAGGCATTTCACCGTGCGCTGATCTCCGCCCTCGAACCCACTCGGCGGACCTTCGAGATCTGTTATGTCGACGACGGCAGCAGTGACGGGACCAGGCTCCGGATCGGCTCACTCGCGACCGCGGACCGGCGGGTCCGCTACACCTCCTTCAGTCGTAATTTCGGCAAGGAGGCCGCCATGCTCGCGGGGCTGCGCATGTCCCGCGGCGACGCCGTCGTCCTCATGGACGCCGACCTCCAGCACCCGCCCGAACTGGTGCCCCGCATGCTGGAGCTGCGGCAGCACGGCTACGACCAGGTCGTCGCGCGGCGCGACCGTGACGGAGAGGGCGCCCTGCGCACCTTTCTCAGCGCCGCCTATTACCGGGCCATGGGCCGGTGCATGGACGTCGAGGTCGTCGACGGGGAGGGCGACTTCAGGCTGCTGTCGCGCACCGCAGTGGACGCCGTGCTCGCGCTGCCCGAGAGCAACCGGTTCTCCAAGGGGATCTTCTCCTGGATCGGCTTCGACACCGTCAGCTTCACGTACCGCAACGTCCGGCGCGCGGCGGGACGTTCGAAATGGGGCGGCAGACGTCTCTTCAACTACGGGATCGACGGGCTGATCTCCTTCAACAGCCGCCCGCTGCGCCTGGCCATCCACGGCGGTCTCGCGCTCGCGCTGGCGGCACTGGGATACGCCCTGTGGACCATCGTCGGCGTCGTCCTCCACGGCGTCGCCGTACCCGGCTACACCACCCTGCTGACCGCCATCGTGGCGCTCGGCGGAATCCAGCTCGCCACGCTCGGCGTCATCGGTGAATACGTGGGACGCATCTACGTCGAGGCGAAACGCCGCCCGCACTACGTGGTGCGAGAAACGAATGAATCTCCGCACGTTCCCCCGGTCGATATTCCGGCGGAGGTGTGTTCGGGCCCGTCCGCACCCGCGGGCAGGAGACCGGTGGCGGGGCGTACCGGGTCGACCGCGCTCGGGGCCTCCAGGTTCCGCACCGTGCGCCAGTTCATCGATTTCGGGCTGATCGGAGTAATCAATACGGCGGTATACCTGGCCGTATACGCCACGCTGAATACCTGGATCCCCTATCTGGCCGCGCACGTCATCGGATACGTGGTCAGCATCGTGGGATCCTTCCTGCTCAACTCGTACATCACCTGCCGTACGAAGCCGACCTGGCAGGCCTTCGTCCGGTATCCGCTGTCGAGCGTCGTCAACCTCGTACTCACCGGCGTTCTGCTCTACCTCGGCGTGAGCAGGCTGGGCATGGACAAGAACATCGCCGCCGTGGCCGCGGGAGTCCTCGCCACCCCCTTCTCGTTCCTCCTCGCCCGCTGGGCCATCGACTCCGGCACCGCCCTGGCCCGGCAGAGCGCCGGTCCGGCCGAGAGCCGTGCCGGGCACACCTCACCGTGAAACCACACCGCCCGAACCTCTCGGCGGGCAAGACGCGAGCACCGTACGAAGGACATCCAGTGCACATGACCGCTGACACGTCGAAATCCGCTGACACGTCGGAATCCGCAGACACGTCGGAGACCGCCGGCACACAGGCGCAGAGCGCGGACTCCCAACGGTCGGAAGCCGGCCCGGCGCCCGCGCGGCGGTGGGCGACGATCTGGACGATGGCCCTCACCCTGCTGCCGCTCGCCCTGCTCGGCGCGGCTTTCTGGATCGGCCGCCTGGTCCGTCCGGGCGGGGACGACTGGTGCTTCCTCCCGGTCGTCCGGGACGAGGGCGCGTCCGGGATGATCGCGAAGTTCTTCTTCCACGACAACGGGCGCATCGCCAACGCGCTGCTCGTCGTCGCGTACGGGGCCTTCGGTGTCGCGGGCCATCAATGGTTCGCCCTGGTCAGCGGGGTGCTCATGCTGGGCATCCTCTGGGCGCTCATCGCCTCCGGGCTCAAGAGAGCCGGGCTGACCGCGCCCCGCGGGCTCGCACTGCTGGTGGGCGCGATGACGGCGGTGATCTTCTTCCTCGCGACGCACAACCCGTACAAGGCGTTCTACTGGCCCGCCAACTCCGTCTCGCACACCGTCTCACCGGTGCTGGCCTGCGCCGCCGTGATCCCCCTGCTGCGCGCACGGACCGGGTGGGGACGCGCCCTCGCGCTGGGCGTCGCGTACCTGGCCGGGATCTTCATCGGCACCCTGTCGGAGGAGACGTCGGTCGTCGTGTTCACCGTGCTCGCCGCCGTCCTGCTGATCAGCTGCTGGTCCCTTCCCGGTCCCGGCCGGACCCACACCCGTATCTGGTGCGTCGTCGCCTTCGCCGGAGTCGCGGTCGGGACGGCCATCCTGTACCTGTCGCCCGGCGCACGCACCCGGCGTGAACGGTTCGGCGCCGACGGCGCCTCCGTGTTCGGGCCGGAGGCACTGACCACGGCGCTGCGGGCGTTCGCGCACATCCTCGGGACGATCTTCACGACCTGGCAGTACGTGGGAGCGGTCGCCGTCGGCGTACTGCTGGGCCTGCTGGTGCGCGGCGGCGGGCCGCAGGGAAGCAACGCGCCGGTGGGGTCCCTGCGCCGCAGGCCCTTCCTCCCGGTCGTCGTCGGATTCCTCGCCTTCCTGGTCTCCGGCTACCTCTGCACCGTCGTCGCCTACCCCGTCTTCGGGGCGAGCGTGATGACAGCGTCGCGCATCTGGGGCGACTTCCTGCTGCTGTACGTGCTGCTCCTGGTCGGCATCGGCGCCCTGCTGGGGCGGGCGCTGCGCACCGTCCGGTGGGGGATCCGCGCGGTGACGGCGGTGGCCGCCGGAGCCGTCTGCGCCGGGGTCTGCGCCGGCCTCGCCGTCCCGCTGCTCCAGCTGGAACGGAAGATGGACGTGCGCGCCCAGCGCTGGGACCGGCAGGACCGGTGGCTGAGGGAACAGGCGGCGCGCGGCGCCCAGGTGCTTCCGTACACACCGGTGTCGGTCAGCGGGATGGGGGAGCCGTTCGGTGACCACGGCAAGAAGCTGTGGCCGGGACAGTGCGTCGCCCAGTATTACCACCTCAAGAAGATCACCTACTCGACCAAGCTTCCCTGATCGTCCGGACGGCACGGCCGGACGGTCCGTCGTGCAAGACACCCGGCACACTGCGCACACCTGACGGCACAATGGGTTCATGCCGATACCCAGCCGTGCCGCCCTCGTCGAACACCTCGTCCGTACGCGCATCGCCGGAGACGTCGCCACCCCCCGCGACAACAACCTCTCCCACTACCGCAAGCTCGCCAACGGCGACCGCCACTACTGGCTGGGTCTGGAGCTCGGGGACCGGTGGCGCGACGAGCAGGACGTGCTGGCCGTGATGGCCGAGCGGTGCGGGGTGAGCGACGACCCGGAGCACCGGTTCGGGCAGGACACCATCGACCCGGAGCTGACGGTCGACGCCCTGGAGCGGATGGCGGCGCGGCTGCGCAAGGCGGCGGCGGGCGCGCAGCGCGTGCTGTTCGCGACCGGGCACCCGGGCGGGCTCCTCGACGTGCACCGGCAGACCGCGCAGGCGCTGCGGGCCGCCGGGTGCGAGATCGTACGGATCCCCTCGGGACTGGTGGCCGACGAGGGCATGGTGTTCCAGTTCGCGGACGTCGCGGTGCAGGAACGCGGCGCGACGCTCTGGCACACGCACTCGCCCGCCCCGATGGCCGCGATCCTGGACGGTCTGGAGCGGGAGAGCCGGCCGTTGCCGGACCTGGTGGTCGCCGACCACGGATGGGCCGGGTGCGCGGCGCAGCGCGGGCTGGACGCGGTGGGCTACGCGGACTGCAACGACCCGGCGCTGTTCCTCGGCGAGGCGGAGGGGACGCTCCAGGTGGCCGTACCGCTGGACGACCACGTACTGGACCCGCGGTTCTACGACCCGCTGACGGACTATCTGCTGGACGCGGCGGGGCTCATCTGACACCGACGGGTGCGGTGGGGTGGGGGTGTCGGTCCGGTCGATCCGTCGACTGATCAGTCCGGCGACGGCCTTCGCCGCGGCGATGCCGAGATGGCGGCCGCCGCGACGGCGACGGTGACTGTGGACTCCCCACCACCGGATTTCTCGTCACTCATGGTGGGGAGTATGTCCGAATCGCCGGACCGTGGCCTGTTCGGAACGGGGCGACGGGTCAGCCCCGGGGAACGCGGACCACGCCCTCCTGGATCACGGTGATCGCCAGCCGGCCGTCCTGCGTGTAGATGCGGGCCTGGCCGAGCCCGCGCCCGCCGGACGCGGACGGTGACTCCTGGTCGTACAGCAGCCATTCGTCGGCCCGGAACGGCCGGTGGAACCACATCGCGTGGTCCAGGCTCGCGCCGACCACGTCGCCGACCGTCCAGCCGCCGCGCCCGTGGGCGAGGAGCACCGAGTCGAGCAGCGTCATGTCGGAGACGTACGTCGCCATGCAGACGTGCAGCAGCGGGTTGTCCGCGAGCTTGCCGTTGGTGCGGAACCACACCTGGGAGCGGGGTTCGCGCGGCTCGCCGACCGTGCCGAAGGGCGGCGCGTCGACGTACCGCAGGTCGACCGCGGCCCGTGCCTCGATCATCCGGTCCACGATGCCCGGATCACTGAAGCGGTCCGCGTACCGGGGCAGCATCTGCGCGGCCGTGGGCAGCGTCTCGGGGTCCGGGGCGGGCGGCATGGCCGCCTGGTGCTCCAGGCCCTCCTCGTGCGTCTGGAAGGACGCCGAGAGATGGAAGATCGGCTGGCCGTGCTGGACGGCGACGACCCGGCGGGTGGTGAAGGACCGGCCGTCCCGGATGCGGTCGACGCTGTAGACGATCGGCGCGCCGGGGTCGCCCATCCGCAGGAAATAGGAGTGCAGGGAGTGGGCCGTGCGATCGGCGGGGACGGTACGGCCCGCGGCGACCAGGGCCTGGGCCGCGACCTGGCCGCCGAAGACGCGGGGCACGATCGCCGAACGGCTCGTACCCCGGAAGATGTCCTGCTCGATCTGCTCCAGGTCGAGCAGATCGAGCAGGGAATCAAGTGCTGAGCTCATGGGGAGAACGTAACCGCTCTACAGGCCCATGGACTTGGCGATGATCGACTTCATGACCTCGCTGGTGCCGCCGTAGATGCGGTTGACCCGGTTGTCCGCGTAGAGACGGGCGATCGGGTACTCGTTCATGTAGCCGTAGCCACCGTGCAACTGGAGGCAGCGGTCGATGACGCGGTGCGCGACCTCGGTGCAGAAGAGCTTCGCGGAGGCGGCCTCGGCGGCGGTCAGCTCACCGGCGTCGTGGGCTTCGATGGCGCGGTCGCAGACGGCCTCGGCGGCATCCACCTCGGCCTGACAGGCGGCCAGTTCGAACTTGGTGTTCTGGAACGACGCGACGGTCTTGCCGAAGACGGTGCGGTCCTGCACGTAGTTCTGGGCGAACCGGACGGCGGCCTTGGCCTGGGCGTACGCGCCGACGGCGATGCCGAGGCGCTCCTGCGGCAGGTTCTGGCCGAGGTAGGAGAAGCCCTTGTTCTCCTCGCCGAGGAGGTCCTCGACCGGCACCTTGACGTCGACGAACGCCAGCTCGGCGGTGTCGGAGGTGCGCAGCCCCAGCTTGTCGAGCTTGCGGCCGACCGAGTAGCCCTCGGCCTTGGTGTCGACGACGAGGAGGGAGATGCCGTGCCGCCGGTCGTCCGCCTTGGGCGCGTCCGTGCGGGCGCAGACGATGACCCGGTCGGCGTGGACGCCGCCGGTGATGAACGTCTTGGCGCCGTTGAGGATGTAGTGCGTGCCGTCCTCGGAGAGCTTGGCAGTGGTCTTCATGCCGGCCAGGTCGGAACCGGTGCCCGGCTCGGTCATGGCGATGGCGTACATCGTCCTGCCGCTGACGAAGTCCGGCAGCCAGCGCTTCTTCTGCTCCTCGGTGGCGTACGCCTTGATGTACGGCAGGCAGAGCAGGACGTGCACGCCGGAGCCGCCGAAGTTGACGGCCGCGCGGGCGCACTCCTCGGAGATGATCGCCTCGAACTTGAACGACTCGACCCCGGCGCCGCCGAACTCCTCGGGCACCTCGATGCCGAATATGCCCAGCTCGGCGAGCTTGTAGTAGAAGTCGCGGGGCACCTGGCCGGCCGCGAACCACTCGTCGTAGACGGGAGCGACCTCGGCCTCGATGAAGGCGCGGATGGTCTCCCGGAACGCCTCGTGGTCCTCGTTGAATACCGTACGGCGCACGGGGGTGCCTCCTTGGTCAGCTTCGGGCGGGCATCGGGCGAGCTTCGGCCAGGCTGGCTAAGCGCTTGCTCAGCTCTGGTCAAAAGTTACCCGGCGGTCACCGGTGCTGTCCAGGGTGATGCTCCGCACGCCCGCGAGGAGCGGCCGTCGGCCGCGGACGCGCAAGGGCCCTTCC
>NZ_JBHVFF010000148.1:0-20823 GCF_042801895.1 Streptomyces sp. NPDC057543
GGACGGCACGACGACGCGTACGCGCCGGCGGCGCTGCTTCTGCGGCGTCTGCCGCCGGGGCGCTCCCGGCTTCGGTGGTGGTGTTGTCGGACACTGCGGCGTCAACGGCCGGTATGGCCGGAGCTGCGGTGCCCGATGTCTCCGCCACCGGCGGGCCGGCGGGGCGGGACGCGGCTCGGCGCCTGCGGCGCGGGGGCAGCTTGTCGCCGGGGGCGTTGTTCTCTTCGGCGTTCCCGGTCGTGCCGGGTTCGTTGGACTGAGGCATGCGGGCGGTTCTCCCGTCAGGCTCCCGGGCGCCGCGTCTGGTTCCGGTCCAACACGGTCCGCGTGATGTACGCGGGACCGGTGTCCGGGGCGCGGGCGCCGCACGGGAGCTCAATGTCTGGCTCGCCGGTTCCGTACGCGAGGTGCGTACGGCCTGGCGAAAGTCTTATGGGTCATCGCGCGGCCCGGCCCAGGTGGCTCCCGAGTCGGAGAGCTGCGCTGCAACGACCGCCTTACGCGGAACCTGCACCTTCCGGCGCCGTCGCGACGGCGGTCCCGGTGGCCGTGGGTGGAGCGGCCGGGGCTGCGTCGCGGTCGGGCGCGAGCGGGTCGGTCACCGTGCCGGACTCCTCGTCGAAGAGCCCCTGCGCCAGCCTGGTCACCGCTGCGGGGACCGGCGGCGCCAGGTCGGCCACAACGCGGAGACCGGACAGGACGTCGTCAGGTCGCACGGCAGGTGTCACGTGCCGAACAACCAGCCGCAGTATCGCACAGGGCCTGTCCTCGGGCCTATCAGGCTGTGGATCAAGGGCCTCCAGACCGACCACGGCGGCGCGGGCGTCGAAGGTCCGCATGCCGTTCTTCGCCCGGCGCTGGACCTCGACGGTCTCCGCCTCGTTGAAGGCGGCCACGGCCTTCGCGGCCTCCTCGACGGGGACCCCGTCGAGACGCAGTTCCCAGATCGAGGCGGTCAGCCGGTCGGCGAGACCCGAGGTGCGGGCCTCCACGGCGTCGGTGATGTCGAGGCCGTCCGGCAGCGAGGCGTTGAGCAGCTCGCGCAGGATGGCGGGATCCCGTGCCTCGGTGAGGGCGATCTCCAGGAACTCGGCCTCACTGCCCGTGCCGGTGGGTGCGGCATTGGCGTACGAGACCTTCGGGTGCGGGGTGAAGCCCGCCGAGTAGGCCATGGGCACCTCGGAGCGGCGCAGTGCCCGCTCGAAGGCACGCTGGAAGTCGCGGTGGCTGGTGAACCGGAGGCGGCCCCGCTTGGTGTAGCGCAGTCGGATGCGCTGCACTGCCGGCGCGGGCGGCGGGCCTTCGGGCTGTCGCTTGCCCAGTGGTTCTTCTCCTCGGTGCGGGACGGACGCGGTGGCACGCCGCCCTCGAAATGCGGGTGGCCCGGGGTGTCCGGTCCGGCTCACCCCCGCTCGGCGTTTTTCTCTCCGAGCAGGGAGATCTCTGGTTCGGGCGCCGCGCTGGGCACAGTCCTTGTACTACCCAGCCTACGCGCAAGGGGGCTCCCCGGTTCCCGCGGAGTCGGAGCCCCGGGGCCGCCGACCAGTGCCCGCCAGGCGTCGCGGCGCGCCCGAGCCATGGTCTCGCGTGCCGTGCGCAGCGCCGACCGGGCCGCGCGTCCGGTCTCGACGGCGGCCCGCTTGGCGGGGGCCCAGACGGCGTCACGTACGAAATGCCCCACCGGCGTACACACCGCGCGGTAGGCCCAGGTCACCGGAGCCCCGACCAGATGCCACGCCAACCAGGCGATGGCCCGGCCGACGGCCCGCGAGATGTAACCCGCGATGCGCCAGGCGACACCGAACGCGGCGACGATCTCCCGGCCGACCGGGGCGAGGACCCGCCGGTACAGCAGGCCGAGCGGCGCGACGAGCAGCGTCAGGATCAGCCACTCCGCCGCTGCCCACAGCCCGCTCCCGGCGGCCGCGATCCCGCGTGCCAGCACTTCGAGCAGCCAGGTGATGCCGTGGCCGAGCGGGGTGAGCAGTTCGCGGTACGTCCAGGCCAGCGGCCGTACGACCAGGTGTTCCACCAGCCAGACGGCGGCGAGCGCGAGCGGCACCAGGACGTACCGCCACAGGGCGGCCACCGGCCGGACGAACAAAGCGGTGAGCACCCAGCCGATCGCGATGCCGATCCCCCGCCCGGCAGGGGCGAGCAACGCGCGGTACACCCAGCCCAGCCCGTGCCCGATCGGGGTGAGCACCGCCTCGTACAGCCACACCACCGGCACCACGAGCCCGTACCGCACCGCCGGCACCAGCACGTACCGCCAGAGCGCGACCCACGGCCGGACGAAGACCGCTGCGGCCAGCCACCGCAGCGCATGGCCCAGCGGGGTGAGCACCCATGCGTACAGCCAGACCGCGGGGGCCACCACCAGCGTCGCGTACAGCCAGGACAGGGCCCGGCCCAGGGGGCGCAGCAGGATGCGGTCGGCGGCACGGGCGGCGACCACCAGGACGTCCCAGACCATGCGTACGGGCAGGACGATCACCAGCACCACGATTCGTACCGGAATCCTGATGAGGGTGGTCAGACAGCCCTCACCGGCCTCGTAGTGCGCGGGAGCCTGGTGCTTGCCGTAGTCCATGCCGTACATGACGCGAAGGCCCGGTCGGGGGTTTCCCGGACCGGGCCTTCGTCACCGAGCTGTCACTCGGACGAACGTGTCCGAGGCGACTACTTCACGACCGACAGCGGCAGCAGCTTCTTGCCGGTCGGGCCGATCTGGATGCTGGTGTCCATCTGCGGGCAGACGCCGCAGTCGAAGCACGGGGTCCAGCGGCAGTCCTCGACCTCGGTCTCGTCGAGCGAGTCCTGCCAGTCCTCCCAGAGCCAGTCCTTGTCGAGACCGGAGTCCAGGTGGTCCCAGGGCAGGACCTCCTCGTACGTCCGCTCGCGGGTGGTGTACCAGTCGACGTCGACGCCGTACTCGGGCAGCGTCTTCTCGGCGGCGGTCATCCAGCGGTCGTAGCTGAAGTGCTCGCGCCAGCCGTCGAAACGGCCGCCGGACTCGTAGACCGCGCGGATGACGGAGCCGACGCGGCGGTCCCCGCGCGAGAGCAGGCCCTCGACGATGCCGGGCTTGCCGTCGTGGTAGCGGAAGCCGATGGAGCGGCCGTACTTCTTGTCGCCGCGGATCTTGTCGCGGAGCTTGGCCAGCCGGGCGTCGGTCTCCTCGGCGCCGAGCTGCGGGGCCCACTGGAACGGCGTGTGCGGCTTGGGCACGAAGCCGCCGATGGAGACGGTGCAGCGGATGTCGTTCTGGCCGGAGACCTCGCGGCCCTTGGCGATCACATTGACCGCCATGTCGCCGATCTGGAGGACGTCCTCGTCGGTCTCGGTGGGCAGACCGCACATGAAGTACAGCTTCACCTGGCGCCAGCCGTTGCCGTACGCGGTGGCGACGGTACGGATGAGGTCTTCTTCCGAGACCATCTTGTTGATGACCTTGCGCATCCGCTCGGAGCCGCCCTCGGGGGCGAAGGTGAGTCCGGAGCGGCGGCCGTTGCGGGTCAGCTCGTTGGCCAGGTCCACGTTGAACGCGTCGACGCGGGTGGAGGGCAGCGAGAGGCCGATCTTGTCCTCGGTGTACCGGTCGGCGAGGCCCTTGGCGATCTCACCGATCTCGGTGTGGTCCGCGGAGGAGAGCGAGAGCAGTCCGACCTCTTCGAAGCCGGTCGCCTTGAGACCCTTCTCGACCATCTCGCCGATGCCGGTGATGCTTCGCTCCCGCACGGGGCGCGTGATCATGCCGGCCTGGCAGAAACGGCAGCCGCGGGTGCAGCCGCGGAAGATCTCGACGGACATCCGCTCGTGGACGGTCTCGGCGAGGGGCACGAGGGGCTGCTTCGGGTACGGCCACTCGTCGAGGTCCATCACGGTGTGCTTGGACACCCGCCACGGCACGCCCGACTTGTTGGGCACGACGCGGCCGATGCGCCCGTCCGGGAGGTACTCGACGTCGTAGAAGCCCGGGACGTAGACGCCGCCGGTCTTCGCGAGCCGGAACAGCACCTCCTCGCGGCCGCCGGGGCGGCCCTCGGCCTTCCAGCCGCGGATGATCTCGGTGATCTCCAGGACGGCCTGCTCGCCGTCGCCGATGACCGCGCAGTCGATGAACTCCGCGATCGGCTCCGGGTTGAACGCGGCGTGGCCGCCGGCCAGCACGATCGGGTCGTCGACGGTGCGGTCCGCGGCGTTCAGCGGGATGCCCGCGAGGTCCAGGGCGGTGAGCATGTTGGTGTAGCCGAGCTCGGTGGAGAAGCTCAGCCCGAAGACGTCGAACGCCTTGACCGGGCGGTGGCTGTCCACGGTGAACTGCGGGACCTTGTGCTCGCGCATCAGCTCTTCGAGGTCCGGCCACACGCTGTAGGTGCGCTCGGCGAGGACGCCCTGGCGCTCGTTGAGCACCTCGTACAGGATCATGACGCCCTGGTTGGGGAGTCCGACCTCATACGCGTCCGGGTACATCAGCGCCCAGCGGACGTCGCATTCGTCCCACGGCTTGACGGTGGAGTTCAGCTCACCGCCGACGTACTGGATGGGCTTCTGCACATGCGGGAGCAGAGCTTCGAGCTGTGGGAAGACCGAATCGACAGACATCGCGAACTTTCGAGAGCCGGCAAGGGTGACCATCAAGCGTACCCCGGCACTCAGCCTTCCAGCGCCGATCGCACTCGTGGCCGCGACGCCCGCTTCCACACCTCGGGCAGCTCCCGTTCACCGGCGGCGGCGGTCGCCTCCTCGCGCCCGTACAGCAGTCCCCAGGTGAATCCCGGCTCCCCCGCCGCGTGTGCCTGGACGGCCAGGGTGCGCAGGGCGTCGCGGGCCACGACGCTGTCCTGGTGGTCGCCGAGGAGGGTCTGGAGGGCCTTCATCCGTTTGGCGATCCGCTTGGCAGGCTTCCCGAGCGCGGGCCGGGCCGCCTCCGCCGCGTAGCGAGCACGCTTGGCCGCCTTGCGGGCGTCGTGCATGGCGAGATCCCGGTCCTCGCCGGGCGGGAGTTCCAAGGCGTGGCCGACGCGGGTCGCGAGACGCTCGTACTCCTTCAGTACGGCGCGGGGCAGCGCCCGGTCGGGAGCCTTGGACGCGGCGGGCAGCAGCGGCGGGGCGGCGAGCAGGGCGTCGAGGCTGTCCAGGATTGCCAGGTAGCGCGTTCCGTCGAGTACGCCGACGGTCCGGCGCCGGGAGCCGCCCCGGCGGGCCACCGACCAGATCCGGAGCCTGCTGCGGACGGGGCCGAGGACCAGGGTGCCGGGCAGGCCGTCGAGGCGGGCGCGCAGCCGGGCGTCGAGGACTTCCTGGTCGCGGTCGATACCGAGTTCGGCGGCCAGCCACTTCAGCTCGTCGCCCACCGGGTCGGTGACGCCGCGGTCGAGGATCTTCCCGTAGGACCGCAGCGCGCTGCGGAGCCTGCGGGTGGCGACCCGCATCTGGTGCACGGAGTCGGGGAGGTCACGGCGCACGGCGGGGTCGAGGGCGGTGATCGCCTCGGTCTGGTGGCGGATGTACGTGAGGACGTGGTCGCCGGCGGTGAGGTGCGCCTCCTTCCGGCCGGGGGTCTTCTTCGGCTTCGGCGCGGTCTCGGCGAGCGCCCTGGCCAGTTTGGACGGTGCCACCGACGGGCGGACTCCGGCCTTGCGCAGCCTCCGTTCGACAGCGTCGAGGAAGGCGGGGTCGCCGTCGTCGGCGAGTTCGACCTCGATCTCCGTCCAGGCGGCCGTACCGCTGCCGCCGGTCAGCCGTTCGGCCCGCACGGTGTCGATGCTGACCTCGGCGAGCAGCGCGCCCCCGGCGTCGAGGAGGAGGTGGACGTCCCGGGCGGAGCGCAGCCGGACGACGGGGACGAGCTCCCTGTCCCGGACCCGGGAGCGGAGCAGCCCGGCGAGGGAGGGCGGCAGGGTGTCGGAGAGCGGTTCGCGCAGCTCGTCCCGGATGCCGGAGGCGACCGGGAATTTGACGTGCCAGCCGGCGTCGCTCCCGCCGGTGCGGCGGCGCAGGGTGAGGGAGTCCGCCGCGAGCCGGAGGTCCTCGGTGTCGTAGTAGACGGCGTCCAGTTCCGCGACGCCGCGGTGGTCGACGGCCGAGACCCCGGCCACCCGGCTCAGGTCGGGGAGCCGGGTTTCCGCAGTGGCTTCGTACTTCCGCTCGATCTCACGCTTCGAGTCCGCCATGAACCGAATCTAGACGTGTTGCACGCGAATGGGCAGTGCTCCCGCACCGGCTCAGGCGCTTATCGGCCGTTGCACCCTGATCGACTGGAGCAGTCCGACGGCCACCCAGACGGCGAACATCGAGGATCCTCCGTACGACACGAACGGCAGCGGCAGCCCGGCGACCGGCATGATGCCGAGCGTCATCCCGATGTTCTCGAAGGACTGGAAGGCGAACCACGCGATGATTCCGGCGGCGACGATCGTGCCGTACAGCTCGGTCGTCTCGCGGGCGATCCGGCAGGCGCGCCACAGGACGATGCCGAGCAGGACGAGGATCAGCCCGGCGCCGAGGAAGCCGAGCTCCTCGCCCGCGACGGTGAAGACGAAGTCGGTCTGCTGCTCGGGGACGAACTGACCGGTGGTCTGGGTGCCCTGGAACAGGCCCGTTCCGGTGAGGCCGCCGGAGCCGATCGCGATGCGGGCCTGGTTGGTGTTGTAGCCGACGCCCGCCGGGTCGAGCGCGGGGTTGGCGAAGGCGGCGAAGCGGGCGATCTGGTACTCGTCGAGCAGGCCGAGCTGCCAGACGGCCACGGCGCCCGCCACGCCCGCGCCGAGCAGGCCGAGGATCCATCGGTTCGACGCACCGGAGGCGAGGAGCACACCGAGCACGATGACGACCATGACCATCACGGAGCCGAGGTCCGGCATCCCCATGACGACGAGCATCGGTACGGCCGCGAGGCCCAGCGCCTTGGCGACGGTCCGGTGGTCGGGGTGGAGCTGGTCGCCCGCGTCGACGCGTTCGGCGAGCAGCATCGCCATGATCAGGATGATGGTGATCTTGGTGAACTCGGACGGCTGGAGCGAGAAGCCGCCGCCGATGATGATCCAGGCGTGGGCGCCGTTGACGGTGGCGCCGAGCGGGGTGAGGACCGCCAGTACGAGGATCACCGAGAGGCCGTAGAGGATCGGGACGGCGCCACGCAGGGTGCGGTGGCCGAGCCAGATCGTGCCGATCATCAGGGCGAAGCCGATGCCGGTGTTGAGGACGTGCCGGAGGAGGAAGTAGTACGGGTCGCCGTGAGTGAGCGAGTCGCGGCCCCGGGTCGCCGAGTAGACCAGCAGCGAGCCGATGAAGGAGAGCGCGATCGCGGACCCGAGCAGCGGCCAGTCGAGTTTGCGTACGACGGAGTCGCGGGCGATGAGTTTGCCCCAGGCGGAGCGCTCGGGGGCGTAGCGCGAGACGGAGAAGCCGGCCATCAGTCGCGCCTCCCCAGGATCGCGGCGAGGGTCTGTTCCTCCGGGGTCTTCTGCGAGTCGGGGTTGTACGGCTTGATCTCCGGGGCGTCGATAGAGCCGTCCCGCTGGATCTTCGGCAGGGACTTCTGCGGGGTGGGCAGCAGCGCCTTCTTCAGGTCCTGCTTGCCGGAGTCGTCGAGGCCGTAGAGGGCGTCGTAGATGTTGCGCACGGCGGGCCCGGACGCACCGGAGCCCGTACCGCCCTGAGAGATCGTCATGACGATCGAGTAGTCCTTGGTGTACGTGGCGAACCAGGAGGTCGTCTGCTTGCCGTAGACCTCGGCCGTACCCGTCTTGGCGTGCATCGGGATCTTGTCCTGCGGCCAGCCGCCGAACCGCCAGGCGGCCGAACCACGGGTCGCGACTCCCGCGAGGGCGCCGTCGATCTCGTTGCGGGTCTTGCGCGAGAAGGGCAGCTTGCCGTGCGACTTGGGCTTGATCTCCTGGACGCTCTTGCCGTCGCCGCTGACGATCGCCTTGCCGACGGTGGGGTCGTAGAGCGTGCCGCCGTTGGAGATCGCGGCGTAGATGGTGGCCATCTGGATCGGGGTGACGAGGGTGTCGCCCTGGCCGATCGAGTAGTTGACGGAGTCACCGGCGCGCATCCTGTCGCCTTCGAGGCAGTTCTCGTAGGCGATCTTCTCGACGTACGAGCCGTTCTTCTTGCCCTGCTTGCACCAGGCATCCTTGTTCGCCTTGTAGAAGTTCTTCTTCCACTGGCGGTCGGGGATGCGGCCGCTGACCTCGTTGGGGAGGTCGATGCCGGTCTCCTTGCCGAGGCCGAACTGATGGGCGGTCTTGTAGAACCAGTCCTTGGGGTGCTTCTTCGGGTTGATGCCGCCGTCCTTCAGCCACTCCTTGTGCGCGATGCCGTAGTACACGGTGTCGCAGGAGACTTCGAGGGCGCGGCCGATGGTGATGGAGCCGTAGCCCTGGGACTCGAAGTTCTTGAACGTCTGTCCGCCGACGTTGTACGAACTGGGGCAGGGGTAGTTGCCGTCGAAGGGGTAGCCGGCGTTGACGGCGGCGGTCGAGGAGACGACCTTGAAGATCGAGCCGGGGGCGGCCTGGCCCTGGATGGCCCGGTTCAGCAGCGGGAAGTTGGAATTCTTGCCGGTGAGTTTGGCGTAGTCCTTGGCGGAGATGCCGCCGACCCAGGCGTTGGGGTCGTAGTTCGGCAGGGAGGCCATCGCGACGACCCGGCCGGTCCTGGCCTCCATGACGACGACGGCGCCGGAGTCGGCCTTGTAGTTCTCGCCGGTGTTCTTGTCGAACGACTGACGGGCCGTCTTCATGGCCCCGTTGAGCTCGTACTCGGCGACGGCCTGGACCCGGGCGTCGATGGAGGTGACGACGCTGGAGCCGGGCTCCGCCTCGTCGTTCTTCGCCTCGCCGATGACCCGGCCGAGGTTGTCGACCTCGTATCGGGTGACACCGGCCTTGCCGCGCAGTTCCTTGTCGTAGGTGCGCTCCAGGCCGGAGCGGCCGACCTGGTCGGAGCGGAGGTACGGCGAGTCGGTGTCCTGGGCCTTGGTGATCTCCTCGTCGGTGACGGGCGAGAGGTAGCCGAGGACCTGGGCGGTATTGGCCTTGCCGGGTGCGGCGTAGCGGCGTACGGCGGTGGGTTCGGCGGTGATGCCGGGGAAGTCCTCCGCGCGTTCGCGGATCTGGAGGGCCTGCTGGGTGGTGGCCTCGTCGGTGACCGGGATCGGCTGGTACGGCGAACCGTTCCAGCAGGGCTGCGGGGTCTTCGCGTCGCAGAGCCGGACCTTGTCGAGGACTTCCTTGGGCTGCATGCCGAGGACACCGGCGAGCCGGGTCAGGACGCTCTTGCCGTCGTCCGCCATCTTCATCAGCTCGGTGCGGCTGGCGGAGACGACCAGACGGGTCTCGTTGTCGGCGAGGGCCACGCCGCGCGCGTCGAGGATGGAGCCGCGGACGGCAGGCTGGACGACCTGCTGGACGTGGTTGTTCCTCGCCTCGTCGCTGTACTCCTTGCCGTTGCGGATCTGGAGGTACCAGAGGCGCCCGCCGAGGGTGAACAGCAGGGAGAAGACGAGGACCTGGATGACGACGAGACGGATCTGGACCCGCTGGGTCCGGCCGGTCTCGGGGATGTTGCTCACAGGGCGCCCCCGGTGGTGGTCGGGCCGGAGACACGGGGGGTGTCCCCGCTGTGGTGCGGCCTCACAGTCGCTTGACTCCCTTGATCCGTCCGGCGCGTGCCGCACGGTTGCGGGCGACCTTGACGCGCAGTCCGCCGCGCTGGCCGCCGATCCGCAGTCCGGTGCCGGAGGACAGCCAGCCTGCGGCGACGTCGCCGCCGCCGGACGCGTCGGCGACCGGATCGCTCACCGTGCGTCTGGCGATCGCCATGACCAGCGGCACGACGAACGGCGCGAGGAGCAGGTCGTAGACGGCGGCGGTGAACAGCAGGCTGCCCAGGCCCACATGACGGGCCGCCGTGTCCCCGACGAGCGCGCCGACGAGCGCGTACAGCAGGGTCGAGCCGATCGCTGCGGCGACGACCCCGACCATCGGGACGACCGCCGACTTGAGCTGCCCGCTCTCCGGCTTGGCCAGTCCGGCGAGGTAGCCGATGACACAGAGGACCAGCGCGTAGCGCCCGGCGGCGTGGTCGGCCGGCGGTGCCAGGTCGGCGAGGAGTCCCGCGCCGAAGCCGATGAGGGCGCCGCTGACATGCCCGTACACGAAGGCGAGAGAGAGGACGACGAGGAGGAGCAGGTCGGGCACGGCGCCGGGGAGCTGGAGCCGGGCGAGGACGGAGACCTGGACGACGAGGGCGACGACCACCAGGAAGACGGAGAGCAGAGTCCGGTTCAAGCGCATGGGAATCAGCTCTACCTCTGCTCGTTTACCGTGGTGCCGGTGTTCGGTGTGGCGTTCGAACTGCTGCTCGGGGCCGGGGATCCGTTCGGGTCCGGGCTCTCGTGGATGTTCCCGACGACGTTTCCTCCGGTGTCGACGATGTCGCCGTTGGGCGAGATCGTCACGGTGACGGTCGGGGTGGGCTTGGGCTTGGCGGATTTGGCGGGCGCCTTGGGCAGGACCATGTCGCGGGGGTCCTCGCGCGGGGCCTGCACGACGATGCCGACGATGTCGAGCTTGGTGAACCCGACGTACGGACGGACGTAGACGGTACGGGTCAGGCCGCCGCCGGACGGGTCGACGCGGACGACCTCCCCCACCGGAACACCGGGCACGAACGGCTTGTCCTTGCTGGAACCGAAGGTGACCAGGCGGTCGCCCTTCTGCACCTTGGCCTTGCCGTTGAGGAACTGGACCGACAGCGGCCGGGAGCCCTGGCCGGTGGCGAAGCCCAGTTCGTCGGTCTTCTCCATACGGGTGCCGACGGTGAAGTCGGGGTCGTTGGCCAGGAGCACCGTGGCGGTGTCCGGGCCGACGGTGGTGACCCGGCCGACGAGTCCGTCGCCGTTGATGACGGTCATGTCGCGCTTGATGCCGTCGTGGGAGCCGGCGTCGATGGTGACCGTCCAGGAGAAGCCCTGGGCCGCTCCTATGGCGACGACCTCGGCTGCCTTGATGCCGTACTGTCCGGCGGCCGACTTCTTCAGCATCCGGTCCAGCTCGCGGACCCGGTTGCGGTTCTGGTCGTCGCTGCCGAGCTTCGTCTTCAGTGCGGTGTTCTGCTGCTCCAGTTCAGCGATCCGGTTGTGCCGGGTGCCGGAGTCGCGCACGGCTCCTATGGCGTTGCCCACCGGGTCGACGGCCGCCGCCACGCCGTTCTCGACAGGCCCGAAGACCGTCGCGGCGGCCTGCCGGGCACCGTCCACCGGTGACTCCTCGCCGCCCCGGATGTCCACCGTGATCAATGCGAATGCGATGGCGATCAGCAGCACCAGGAGCAGCCGGCTCTCTCGTGTGTCCCTCACGTGCGGCGGCCGTGCCTTCCTCGTCGGAATGTTCGTGCCTGTATATCAACGTTCGGCCGTACGCAGCGGCAGCGGTCCGCGCAGCGGACCACTGTGTTGTCCGCCCGCGGGCCGGGCCCGCCGTCTACCGGCGGGGCTGCGCGTCCAGCACCTGCTGGAGTGCCTCGAACTCCTCGACACACTTGCCGGATCCGAGCGCCACCGAGTCCAGCGGGTCCTCGGCGATGTGGATCGGCATGCCGGTCTCGCGGCGCAGCCGCTCGTCCAGTCCGCGCAGCAGCGCGCCGCCGCCGGTGAGGACGATGCCGCGGTCCATGACGTCGCCGGAGAGTTCCGGCGGGCACTTGTCGAGCGTGGTCTTCACGGCGTCGACGATCGCGTTGACCGGCTCCTCGATGGCCTTGCGGACCTCGCCGGCCGAGATGACCACGGTCTTGGGCAGCCCGGAGACCAGGTCTCGGCCGCGGATCTCGGTGTGCTCGTCCTTGTCCAGGTCGTACGCCGAGCCGATCGTGATCTTGATCTGTTCGGCGGAACGCTCACCGAGAAGGAGCGAGTACTCCTTCTTGATGTGCTGGATGATCGCGTTGTCCAGTTCGTCACCGGCGACCCGGATCGACTGGGCAGTGACGATTCCGCCGAGCGAGATGACCGCGACCTCGGTGGTGCCGCCGCCGATGTCGACGACCATGTTGCCGGTGGCCTCGTGGACCGGCAGCCCGGAGCCGATGGCCGCCGCCATGGGCTCCTCGATGATGTGCACCTGGCGCGCACCGGCCTGCGTCGACGCCTCGATGACGGCGCGTCGCTCGACACCGGTGATGCCGGAGGGCACGCAGACGACGACGCGCGGACGGGCCAGGTAGCGGCGCTTGTGGATCTTCAGGATGAAGTAGCGGAGCATCCGCTCGGTGATCTCGAAGTCGGCGATCACGCCGTCCTTCAGCGGCCGTACGGCAACGATGTTGCCCGGTGTACGCCCGATCATCTTCTTGGCCTCGGAGCCGACCGCCAGGATGCCGCCGGTGTTGGTGTTGATGGCCACGACGGACGGCTCGTTCAGAACGATGCCGCGCCCCCTGACGTACACCAGCGTGTTGGCAGTCCCGAGGTCGATAGCCATGTCACGGCCGATGAACGACATTGAGTTCCCCTTGTTCCCCATGAGGATGCGTCGGGCCTTCCGAGAAAGCGATGATGGCTTGTTCTGGTCGGCGAGATGAGCGCTGCGGGCGTGGAAGATTCCATCGTAGTGCCGTATGCACGGACACAGCGCGAGGGTCCTTCGCCTTGTAGGCGGAACGGGTGGCCGTTCCACTCATGGTGACGTTACGTCGGAGTGATGCGTTCCCGCGATCCGGGACCCTATGCCGAAGGGCGACCGAATTAATTCGGTCGCCCCAGGTCATGAGCGCTGTTCGACTGATCCGAGGTCAGAAGAGTCCCGGAAAGAAAAGCTTCAGTTCTCGCTCCGCGGACTCCTCGGAGTCCGAGGCGTGGATGAGGTTCTCGCGGGTGATCGTGCCGAAGTCACCACGGATGGAGCCGGGCGCGGCGGCGATCGGGTCGGTGGGGCCGGCCAGCGTACGGATGCCCTCGATGACCCGCTCGCCCTCGGCGACCAGCGCCACGACCGGGCCGGACTGCATGAACTCGACGAGCGGCTCGTAGAACGGGCGGCCGACGTGCTCGGCGTAGTGCTGCTCCAGCGTGGCGCGGTCGAGGGTGCGCAGCTCCAGCGCGGTGATCCGCCAGTCGGCCTTGCGCTCGATCCGCCCGACGATCTCGCCGACCAGTCCGCGCCGGACCGCGTCGGGCTTGAGCAGGACGAGGGTGCGCTGGGTCATGGTGTGCGGCTCCTTGCAGGCATGCGGGTGCGGTGAAGCGAGGCTACAGGGGTAAGGGAACGGGCCTGCGGCCGGGTTTGGCCCGGGCATGGGATCAGCCGCCGGCCGGGGCCTCGGCGGCCTCCTCCGCGGCCGCCCAGCGGGCCTTCGCCTCGTCGATCTTGCGGCCGTAGTGCACCGAGGCCCACCACAGGGCGCCGAAGACCACGCCGAGGATGAACATCATCGGGACGACGAAACCGCTCAGCACCAGGGCGATCTGCAGCGCCCAGCCGAGCTGTATCCCGCCGGGGCGGGTGATCATCCCGCAGAGCAGTACGGAGAGCAGCATGCCGATGCCGCACACCATCCAGACCGTGGTGTTCGAGAGGTCGTCGGACTTCATCGCGACGAGTCCGGCGAAGCCGATCACGAAGAACTCGCCGATCAGCGTCGATGCACAGAGCGTACGCACGTCGGTCAGTGCCTTCCCAGGAGCAGCCGGGCCTCGCCGACCGTGATCACGGAACCGGTCACCAGGACGCCGGCGCCCGCGTACTCGTCCTCCTCCTCGGCGAGGGTGATCGCCGCCTCCAGCGCGTCGTCGAGGCGGGGTTCGACCTGGACGCGGTCGCTGCCGAAGACCTCGACCGCGACGGCGGCCAGTTCGTCGGCGTCCATCGAGCGGGCGCTGGAGTTCTGGGTGATGACGACCTCGGCGAAGATCGGCTCGAAGGCTTCGAGGAGCCCCCTGACGTCCTTGTCGCCGCTCGCGCCGACCACACCGATGAGCCGGGAGAAACCGAACGCCTCGGAGAGCCCGTCGGCGCAGGCGCGGGCGCCCGCCGGGTTATGGGCCGCGTCCAGGACGACGGTCGGGCTGGAGCGGACGACTTCGAGACGGCCCGGCGAGATCACCGCGGCGAAGGCCTGACGGACCGTGTCGATGTCGAGCGCGCCGGGCTGCTCGGCGCCGATCCCGAAGAACGCCTCCACGGCACAGAGCGCCACCGCCGCGTTGTGCGCCTGGTGGGCGCCGTACAGCGGGAGGAAGACCTCCGTGTACTCGCCGCCGAGACCGCGCAGCGTCAGCAGCTGGCCGCCGACGGCGATCTCGCGGGAGACGACGCCGAACTCCATGCCTTCGCGGGCGACCGTGGCGTCGACCTCGACGGCCTTCTTCAGCAGGACCTGCGCGGCGTCGACGGGCTGCTGCGCCAGGATGACCGTGGCGTCCTGCTTGATGATCCCGGCCTTCTCGCCGGCGATCTCGGCGGGCGTGGCACCGAGCCGGTCGGTGTGGTCCAGCGAGATGGGGGTGACGACGGCGACCGAGGCGTCGATGACGTTCGTCGCGTCCCAGCTGCCGCCCATGCCGACCTCCACGACGGCGACGTCGACCGGCGCGTCGGCGAACGCCGCGTACGCCATGCCCGTCAGCACCTCGAAGAAGGAGAGCCGGTACGGCTGCTGGGCGTCGACCATCTCCACGTACGGCTTGATGTCCTGGTACGCCTCGATGAACCGCTCGGGGTCCATCGGCGAGCCGTCCAGGCTGATCCGCTCGGTGATCGACTGGACGTGCGGCGAGGTGTAGCGGCCGGTGCGCAGGTCGAAGGCGCCGAGCAGGGCCTCGATCATGCGGGCCGTGCTCGTCTTGCCGTTGGTCCCGGTGATGTGGATCGAGGGGTAGGCGCGCTGCGGCTCGCCGAGCACGTCCATCAGTGCGGCGATGCGCGTGACGGACGGCTCCAGCTTGGTCTCGCCCCAGCGCCCGGCGAGCTCCTGCTCCACGGCGCGCAGCGCCTTGTCCACCTCGGGGTCGGCGGGGCGGGCGGGGACGTCCTGGCCCTGCGGCGGCCCCGAGCGGGTGCGCAGCGTACGGCTCCCGGCCTCGATCACCGCCAGGTCGGGGTCGCGCTGGGTCGCTTCGTCGACGATCTCCGTGAAGGTGTCGTCGGGATCGGAGGCGTCGTGCCGGTCGGAAGGGCGGGGCTCACTCACGAGGCCAGTCTACGGATGGGCACGGACATCGTGCGCAGCGGCCGGTGACACCCGGAGTCCGGCCCGGGACAGGCGAAGCCCCCGTATCTCCTGGCACCGGGGATACGGGGGCTTCGCCGTCGGCGGGTGATCAGCCCTGCGGCAGGTTCGCCAACTGGTTGGTGATCCGCTCGATGTCCGCCTCGGCCTTGGCGAGCCGACCGCGGATCTTGTCGACCACGTTGTCCGGCGCCTTGCCGAGGAACGCCTCGTTGGAGAGTTTGGCGCCCGCCTGGGCCTTCTCCTTCTCGGCGGCGCCCAGGTCCTTCGTCAGGCGCTTGCGCTCGGCCGCGACGTCGATCGTGCCGGACAGGTCGAGGGCGACCGTGGCCCCGGCGACCGGCAGCGACGCGGTGGCGTGGAAGCCGTCACCGGCGGGCTGCAGGCGCAGCACCTGGCGGATGGCCGCCTCGTGCGGGGCGAGCGCGGTGCCGGTCAGGACGAGTTCGGCCGGGACCTTCTGGCCGGGCTGCAGGCCCTGGTCGGAGCGGAACCGGCGGACCTCGGTGACGACCTGCTGGACGAGCGCGATCTCCTGCTCGGCGGCGTCGTCGCGGAAGCCGGAGTCCTTCGGCCAGTCGGCGGTGACCAGGGTCTCCTTGCCGGTGAGCGTGGTCCACAGCGTCTCGGTGACGAACGGGACGACCGGGTGCAGCACGCGCAGCATCACGTCCAGGACCTCGCCGAGGACCCGGCCTGAGACCTTGGCGCCCTCGCCGCCCGCGAAGAAGGTCGTCTTCGACAGCTCGACGTACCAGTCGAAGACCTCGTCCCACGCGAAGTGGTAGAGGGTGTCGGAGAGCTTCGCGAACTGGAAGTCGTCGTAGAACGCGTCGACTTCGGCGACCGTCTTGTTCAGCCGCGACAGGATCCACCGGTCGGTCGCCGACAGCTGCTCGACGGGCGGCAGCTCGCCCTCCACGGTCGCGCCGTTCATCAGCGCGAAGCGGGTGGCGTTCCAGATCTTGTTGGCGAAGTTGCGGGAGGCCTTGACCCAGTCCTCGCCGATCGGCACGTCCGCGCCCGGGTTGGCACCCGTGGCGAGCGTGAACCTCACGGCGTCCGAGCCGTACGCGTCCATCCAGTCGATCGGGTCCACCGCGTTCGGGTTGGACTTCGACATCTTCTTGCCGAACTCGTCCCGGACCAGACCGGTAAGCGCGACGGTCTTGAAGGGGACCTCACCGTCCATCGCGTACAGACCGAACATCATCATCCGGACGACCCAGAAGAAGATGATGTCGTGCCCGGTGACCAGGACGTCGGTCGAGTAGAACTTCTCGAGGTCCGGGGTCTCCTCCGGCCAGCCGAGCGTCGAGAACGGCCAGAGACCGGACGAGAACCAGGTGTCGAGGACGTCCTCGTCCTGGACCCAGCCCTCGCCGGTGGGCGCCTCGTCGTCGGGGCCGACGCAGACCATTTCGCCGTTCGGCCCGTACCAGACGGGAATCCGGTGGCCCCACCACAACTGCCGTGAGATGCACCAGTCGTTGAGGTTGTCGACCCAGTCGAAGTACCGCTTCTCCATGTCCTTCGGGTGGAGCGCGACCCGGCCGTCGCGGACCGCGTCGCCCGCGGCCTTGGCGAGCGTCTCGACCTTGACCCACCACTGGAGGGAAAGGCGGGGCTCGACGGTCGTCTTGCAGCGCGAGCAGTGCCCGACGGAGTGGACGTACGGGCGCTTCTCGGCGACGACGCGGCCCTGCTCGCGCATGGCGGCAACGATCGCGGAGCGCGCCTCGAAGCGGTCGAGTCCCTGGAAGGGGCCGTGCACGGTGATGACACCGCGTTCGTCCATGATCGTCATGAACTCGAGGTCGTGGCGCCGGCCGATCGCGAAGTCGTTCGGGTCGTGAGCGGGCGTCACCTTGACGGCACCCGTGCCGAATTCGGGGTCGACGTGGGTGTCGGCGACGACCGGGATCGTCCGGTCGGTCAGCGGCAGCTTGATCCGCCTGCCGACGAGGTGCGCGTACCGCTCGTCGTCGGGGTGAACTGCGACGGCCGTGTCACCGAGCATGGTCTCGACCCGGGTGGTGGCCACGACGACGGTCTCGTCGCCCTCGCCGTACTTCAGCGAGACGAGCTCGCCGTCGTCGTCCTGGTAGTCGACCTCGATGTCGGAGATCGCGGTCAGACAGCGCGGGCACCAGTTGATGATGCGCTCGGCGCGGTAGATCAGCTCGTCGTCGTAGAGCTTCTTGAAGATCGTCTGGACGGCCCTGGAGAGCCCCTCGTCCATGGTGAACCGCTCACGCGACCAGTCGAGCCCTGCGCCGAGGCGCTTCAGCTGGCCCAGGATCCGGCCGCCGTACTCGTCCTTCCACTGCCAGACTCGCTCGGTGAACGCCTCGCGGCCGAGGTCCTGCCGCGACTTGCCTTCCTCGGCGAGCTGCTGTTCGACCTTGTTCTGGGTGGCGATGCCCGCGTGGTCCATGCCCGGCAGCCACAGTGTCTCGAAGCCCTGCATGCGCTTGCGCCGCGTGAGGGCGTCCATGAGCGTGACCTGGAAGGCATGGCCCAGGTGGAGCGCACCGGTGACGTTCGGCGGCGGAATGACGATGGTGTACGGAGGCTTGTCGCTCTTCGCGTCGGCGGTGAAGTAACCCCGTTCTACCCAGCGCTCATACAGCTTCCCCTCTACCTCGGCCGGTGCGTACTGGGTCGGCAGTTCGGGGTTGCTGGCTGGCTGCTGCGCTGCGTTCTCGGTCACGCCCGACAGTTTAGACCGAACGGAAATTGGGGCCGTCACAGTCGTGCTGTCAACTTGACCCGGTCCCGCAAGGACCGGGCTTGGAGGTAGAGCCCGGCTGGCTGCTGGGTCGTCTCCTCCGTCCGGGCCACCTATGGGGTGGCTGGGACGCGTGACTCACGCCCCGCTGTCCACACGGCTTCGCCCTTGCGGTCGATGTTGTGGGACGCGTTGTCGTCCGCGTGCAGGATGAGGCCGCAGGCGCGGCACGCGAACGTTGCTTGATCGACCCGGTTCTTCCCGTCGATGTACCCGCACTCGGAGCATTGCCGGCTGGTGTACGCCGGATCGACGTACACCAGCGGCACCCCTGCCCGGCGTGCCTTGTACTCGATGAAGGAGCCGAGCTGGCGGAAGCCCCATGTGTGCAGTTGTGTCCGCTGGTCCTTGCGGAGCCGTACCCGGTCGCGGATGCCCGTGAGGTCTTCCAGGGCGATACCGCGACCGGTGCGTTCAGCGGTGGTGACGATCTTCTTCGAGATGATGTGGTTGACGTTCGCGGCGTGCCGCGCTTCCTTGCGGGCGCGCTGCTTCAGTCGGCGTTTGGCGGACTTGGTGCCTTTGGCCTGGAGCTTGCGGCGCAGTTCGGTCTGCCGCTTGCGGTGCCGGTTCAGGCCGCGCCCGGCGGCTCGGTAGCCGGTGGATGTGGTGGCGATGTTGACGATGCCGAGGTCCACGCCGATGAACCCGGACGGGTTCTCGTTGACAGGGGCCTCCGGGACCTCGCACACCGCGACCAGGTAGAACACGCCGTCACGCTCGACGAGGTCCGACTCGCCTCTGCGGTACTCGCGGAGCATCTTGAGTGCTTCGGCGGAGCAGGCGAAGCGCACGGTTTTGAGCCGCTCCGCCATCGACCAGATGCTGACGGTCTGCGCGTCGTACTGCCAGGACAGGCACCGGTCGTCAAACGGGTGCGCGGCCTCGGGACGGAAGGTGATCGGCTTGGACTCTGCCTTGGTCCGGCGTTTCGATCCGGGTCTGCCCAGATTCCCTGCCCGGATGTTGGCCCACAGCGTGGTGTAGGCGTCACGGACCCTCTTGATCGTGTGCTGAGCCGCCTGCGCCCCGAGACCGGCCGCCTTCAGTTCGGCGTAGGTGTGCTTCCGCAGTTCGTACTCACGCGGCACACCATGCTCGAACGCCACGGCCGAGACCCAGTTCGCCCGGTCGTTCACCGCGTGCAGCGTCGCACCGATAGCCGATGCCTGCATGGCATCCGGCAGCAGCTTCACCTGCACGACGACTTTCACGCAGATCACGCTAATGCAGTTCGCCTATGTCACCGCAATGGGAACCGGACTCGAACATTCGCGTGGGTCGCGCGGTCGTCCGCCCCCTATATCCCCCTTTGGTCTCACCCCTGAGCACTCGTGGGCTCACTTCAAGGGGGTCTCCGCCCGCAGACTCGGCCAGTAGTACCTCGACATCATCCGCACATGCCTGTGGGGCACGCACTTCTGGTTACCCTCGCACTTCCCGGCTTCCTGTGGCGGCCGACGTTGCCCGTCATCAAGGAGTGCGTCGAACAGCAGAATCGTCCGACGTACCTGAGCCCGGAGCAACCTGGAGAAGAGATTCCTCCGGGGCCGAAGCCGCGGGGTTCCTCGCTGGATCGCGCTGAAACCGGTTTGTTCAGTAACGGTGTGGCTCCCGGTGGTCCACGCGGGTGGACCTTCCGTCAGGATGTTCGGAACGCATAAGCATTCCGATGAGCACTTCCGAACAGGGGACACCGCAGATGAGCTACAACCAGCCGGGCCCGTACGGCGGGCAGCCGCCCCAGGGCCAGCCCGGCCCGTACGGTGGCCAGCCACCCCAGGGCCAGCCCGGCCCGTACGGTGGCCAGCCACCCCAGGGCCAGCCCGGCCCGTACGGCCAGCAGCCGAACCCGTACAGCCAGCAGCCGCCGCAGGGCCAGCCCGGTTACGGGTACCCGCAGCAGGCCCCTCAGGGGGTCCCGCCGCAGGGCCAGCCCGGCTACGGCTACCCGCAGGCCCAGCAGCCCGGCCCGTACGGCCAGCAGCCGCCCACGCCCCCGTACGGCGGCCCGCAGTACGGCGGCCAGATGCCGATGCCCCCGGCCGAGCCGAAGAAGAAGACCGGCCTGATCATCGGCGGCGCGGTCGTGGCGTTGGCGGTCATCGCGGGTGGGGTGTACTTCCTGACAACGGGCGGGGGTGCGAGCAACAGCGATGTCGCAGACTCCACCAAGGGTTACAAGCTGACGCCTGCGGCTTCGGTGGACGACTACAAGAAGGACAGCAAGTCCACGGGGTCGTCCAGTCCGCTGACGGGATCCGCCAAGGCCAAGGCCGAGGCCATGGGGGTGAAGAACGCCAATAAGGTGGAGGCCGAGTATCTGAGCGGCAGCGAGGAGAACCCGCTGACCCTGAAGTACCTCTACTTCAGCGGGACCTGGGGCGACGTCACCGATCCGGCGAAGGTCGTGGACGGCTCCTTCGCGAACGCCCAGGAGGAGATGGCGAAGGGCGACAAGAGCTCGAAGGTCTCCCTGGTCGGCAGCCCCGAGGCAGTCGAACCGGCTGGGTTCAAGGGCGCGCTCATGAAGTGCCAGAGTCTGAAAACGATCAACGAGGGCGGCGACGGCACAGCTGCGAAAGGCCCCAAGGAATTCATCACGCCCGTCTGCGTCTGGGCCGACTACAGCACAGTCGGCGTGGTTGTCGGCATGGACGTCGGTGCAGCCATGACCAACAAGTCCATGCCGCAGGAAGATGTGGCCGCGCTCGCCGCCAAGCTCTACAACACGTCCCGCACCAAGATCTGATCGCGTCACGACGTCGGAAGGGGCGCCCCGCCAGTTC